>NZ_JGCK01000033.1:0-108829 GCF_001639905.1 Kosmotoga sp. DU53
ATCCATTTCGTCATATTTCTTCACCGTTCTGAAATCGTGGCCTGTTTCGTTGGCTATATTTCTTAGCGACTTCCCTTTAAATTCACGTAGATATTTGATATGATGTATCTGGATCATTGTCAGCACTCCTTTCTAACCCCCTTTAACTGTTTTGGTGTGCAATTAAAGGGTAATGGATTTTCCGGGTGCTGGCAATGATCTTTTTCTTTTCCTTACTGCTGGATTTTTATCCTGCCACTTGCTGTATTTTTATTTTGCCATACACATATACACTTAACTTCGTAAAAATTCATGAGAGAATGTATGAGTTTACATTCCTCACTGGTTGACTTATAACGGTCAACTCTCGGGACAGCGATAGCGGGGTTTATTGTTTATATTCCTCATTGGTTGACTTATAACTTAACTCCGGTTGTCTTCAGTTTCAATACACGATTAGCGTTTATATTCCTCATTGGTTGACTTATAACCCTTTTTGCTGACCTGATGAAGAATACCCTGGTAGATAGTTTATATTCCTCATTGGTTGACTTATAACCCAGTTAACATACCTTTTCTTAAAGGATTATTCAAACGTTTATATTCCTCATTGGTTGACTTATAACCAGCGTTTACCAACGTAACCGCTGATGACCTTATGTTTATATTCCTCATTGGTTGACTTATAACATTATCCCGACTCTCGGGTATTCCTCATCATAGAGTTTATATTCCTCATTGGTTGACTTATAACCTTAGCAGAAGTCAGGAAGAAACCAACAGAATGAGCGTTTATATTCCTCATTGGTTGACTTATAACACCAGAGTACGTGAAGCTCTTGGTATTCCTATAGAGTTTATATTCCTCATTGGTTGACTTATAACTTTACGTGCCCTGATTCTTCTGATTATCTTCATGTTTATATTCCTCATTGGTTGACTTATAACATCCAGCACAACCATTTTCGATCGACGCGCGCTCATGTTTATATTCCTCATTGGTTGACTTATAACTATTCATCTCCTGCGTCATTTAGATACCCGATTATCTGGTTTATATTCCTCATTGGTTGACTTATAACAGCCTTCTTCGAGTTGGAAATATCGGATTTTTGACGTTTATATTCCTCATTGGTTGACTTATAACTTGAATCAATTTCCTCGACATATTCTAGAAAATGTTTATATTCCTCATTGGTTGACTTATAACCAAAGCGCCATAAAGCTGGATGGAACCAACGGTAATGGTTTATATTCCTCATTGGTTGACTTATAACCCATTTACACATAAAATGTCTATAAAACGCCATAGAACTAATATACAGAGCAACAATTGCAAACTTTTTGTCCGCTTTATATTTAGCTTATCACAGAAGAATATTCAAGATATTTCTGTCGACCTTGTCAAAGACCACCTAATTTCCGCCAAAAATACTTCTGACGAAAACAAAGTTGTAATTGTAAGGCTTATTCCAAAACGTTTACAGAGCTTTTGTCGATCTCCAGGTATTTTCCGCTTATTCCAGGTCGACATTTACTCTTCAATCAATCCTAATGAATCATTGTAAATAGCTTTTCTGTGAACATAAATACCTCTGCAATAGCTATATAGTCTATCTGGGACGTTTTCAAGTCTTTGGTTTATGTAGTCTTCAAGTAATGAAATAGTCTTTCGTCTATTGCCTTGAGGAATACTGATTGTGTAAGTACTGACCACCTTTTCTTTAAAATTAATCCATGTCAGTTCATTATTATCTAAAAGTATTTTAACGGTATTTATCGCCTTATCTACCATATTGGCGGGTATAACCGTGATATTATTTATCTCTCTAAATATCCGTTGAGCGTCCCTTTTTCTATCAGACATCCAACCAGATTCCAAAATAGCAAGAGCCTCCCTAAAATTCCGCATGTAATTAGTATTTTCTATATCTGTATACACTGTTTCGACCAAATCTGCTTTTATGGATTCATCAAGAGGTTCTGAAAAGTCTATTCGCCTTCCAAATACAAGGTCTTTTCTATCTTTACTTTGTAGATCCAAAAGGGTATCTACTGTTCTCAAAATGATTTCTTCTGGATAAACTTCAGCGTTTGTGATTTTAAGATCAGATTTTTTACCTCTTCCCTCAATATGTACTATTACGTTAGGTTCACCTCTGTATTTATATTCATCGCGAATATATCGCAGTACTCTTCCAAGTCTTTGGATTAAACTATCCATCGGCGCAATATCTGTATATAAATAATCTGCAGAGATATCAAGTGATGCTTCAATAATCTGCGTTGTCACGAATACACCACTTTTCCGTACCAAGTTGTTAGGAAAAAACTCTTCAATTTCCTTCTCTTTAACCCGGCGATCACGTGGTGTAAACCTAGAATGGAGAAGATGTATTTTACTCTTTTCTAATTTACTTTTTGATGTATTGATCAGTTTCTCATAAACACTCATTGCTCGTTTTACGGTGTTAGCTATAACCAAAACCCGTTTACCCTCGAAGGCTTTTTCAATAATTTCATCAATAGAATCTTCCAAACCTGACAGCCTTATACTTAACTTATGTTTCTTAATTCCTCTAAATACCTCTGGGTAAATGTTTATTATGTTGTTTTTATCAACAAGCGGTTCTATTTCTGTGCGAATATGTGGGGGTAAAGTTGCTGTCATGAGAAGGAATTTTCCACCAAGAGCTGACACATCTTTAAGAAGTTTTATAACAACCGCCGCGGCTTGCGGACTATACGCCTGTACCTCATCCACAACAAGCGCAGAATTCTTGAGAATGGCATATATTTTATCATAACCTGGATACTGCAATGCAGCGGGAAATATCTGATCACCTGTTGTCACAATGTTTGGATATGCAAGGTTTCTCGCAACATTGATATTAAAACCACTCAAGAATTCTCCTGGTTGCTTACTTTCAATATCTGCATCTGAGTGCAAAAGTCCTACCTTTTCACCATTTTTAGAGAATAATTCTGCAGTACGAGCATACATAGCATTAACTGCTGACCTGAGGGGAAGAGTAATTACAAGGCGTCGATCTCTTGCCCACATGTAAGCAAAGTATGTTTTTCCAGCTCCTGTATTAGCAATTAGTATCGTATTATCTGTTGAGTTTAACTTTCTCTTTTGCCAATTATCCTTGTCGGTAATTCCCTTATCTTCCATTTCCTTGAGCACTATTTGTTCTCTGTTATCCGTCTGCCATACAGAAGCCGCTGCTACCATTTCTTCGTTCAGTTCATTTTCTTGGTCTTCAAAGTACGAAGCAAAATGGTCAGAATATTTCAACAATCCTGATTGGATTATTATGTTGCTCATATCTTCGAATCCGCTCAGGTATCTTGGAACAGAAAGCTTCATTTTATAGGGTGGTATCAGAATATCCAAATCGTTAAGAGAAGCGCCGTGCAGAATATTCTCTAATAAAGTCATATCTAGTTTCAAAATGCCCTCGAGCCCAAGGGCATTGTTCAGATCATTTAGGATTTCATCGAAAATTTTTCGATATTCAATCACCTTTTGCACAAAAACTTTCATTTTCACATTTGTTGTCAGCAAACCTGTCATTTCCTCCCGCCAATGATGAAAAAAAATGGCAGTTATCGTAGGTTTTAGTTGCATATTGTACTTCTGCACTAACTTTTTCTTATCAAAGCAAAATACAGACACAACGTTATGAGGAACTCGGGGAAACGAGTCCATAAAACTATCCTGGTAAGCTTCACTGCCAAGTTCTTTTTGAAACGCAGGATATATCTTCCCAACATCATGTAACAAAGCTATTATTTCCAGCTTTCTATCACCAATAGATCTACCAACCCTACTTACGTGTTTCAAGTGATCCACGAGATTAACTCCACTTGATTTTGCGAGAAACTTTGTGAGGTCATACACCTTTACCACCACCGATTTTCACAAGCCACAAAGGAAGATTTTCTGTTTGATCTAAGAGAAATTTATATGGCTGTATATAATTTACGGGTAAACCTCTTGGCGAAAAGAGCTTCACGCGTATGTATGAAAAATCCCGTACAGTTACGTTATGCAGGTTAACCAGCTTATATACAGTACTCACCAAATATGTACCCCCAGCGATTCTGTTTAAAAATTCGTTGTAATTCGCTGGCAAATAATTGCCTTCATACTCTAACGGTAGCCAGCTATAATAGTCTACCTTCCCTACATATTCGGTAGGTTCTTCATCCACATATACGTACTCAACCTTTTCTGGAACCACTATATCCTCTGCCATTCCCAAATGCAATGCTGGGATATCCTCTTTAAGATTATTTTTTATCTGCTCCATCAATCTTCCATCTGTTAAAAGATATATAAGGGTTCTTACATTGTGCAGCCTATCTCTGGTAATAGGAGATTGCCCGCCAAAATGTTCTAATTCACCATTGTGCATTCTGTTATCCACGCTTCCAAAGCGTTTCACATGTGCTTCTTTGTATAAGTTCCTGTACCAGATGTATTCAGTATATCTTGTCTGAAATTTTGAATATATAGCAATGGAAAGACCTTCATTGAGCAGTTTGTGGTGTTCTCCCAGTATCGTGGTACACAAAAAGCCTATCACTGTCGAGTACATGGGAAGTGGATAACTAATGATATGACCGGAGGTGTTAGGCATCCTGAAAGTTGCTGAGTCCTGCAAGAGTACTATTTTCAGCAATTTCATACGAATCGCCTACTCAATATGGGTTTTTATATAGTTTTTGAACTCCTCGTAATCGTAATAACTCAGTTCCCCATCCTCAAGAATATCTTTACGCAGGTTCTGAACAAACACAACAGGGTTTTCTCCTCCGTTTTCCTTTATAATATAGCCGTTGTTGTTTATAACATTTCTGATCTCCTCAGCTGGGATTCTTTCTGTTTTTGGATTTGTTCGCACAAAATGATGGAAGATTGGTACAGGAATCTTAACAGGAGCAGCAATAAGAAATAGCGGCACGATGCCATAATCCTCCCCAGCTCCATGAGCAATAAGACCGTCTTTTAAAACCTCAAGTATATCAAGGACACGTTTAACTTTCTCCTCTGGATTTAGTTTGAATTCAAGCAAATTTTTCTCTTTGTTTAGAATGACCTTGCCTCCTTGAGTCTCTATATCCGGGAAGTTATCAGTACTTAATCTGCCAATAATGTCTTTGTTTAAATACCATGTGTCCTCTCCCAACCTTCTTAAGTCTATATTCACACTAAATTTGAACAAGGAATAGCTTTCCTCTTTTGAGTATGGATCAGGTGTAGCAGGCTCTTTAGGCAATGTCTTGTTATAACGTGAAACCATAGCATGATTTGCATAAAATCCTGTATCTCCTTTCCATGAATAAAGAGAAATAGCTTTTGTGGCGGAAACAGGTGCTTTGCGTGTTAAGGTAACAGATATACCAGTCTTTCCGCTGCCTTTTTTCTCCGCAGTGCTCATGTATCCAAAAGCATCAAGTTCTGCATATCTTATGATATCTCCAACTACCTCTATTTCTTTTCCGGGTCTTAATAACTCATGCTGAAGCACTTTATTTGCAACTGTAAGAGGTGCCATTTTCCACCTATCTGGGAAACGCGCCACTAATGTGTTGATAAACTTGTTTGTCATCCAGGGTCTGCTAATCATGGTGTAGATCTCGTTTCCAATACTCAACTTCTTAAGTGTGGTTATATTACCTATAGATTGATCTCTGTTCATGGAAGAAAGCTCGAAACCAATTGTTACAGTCACACCATTTAATTTCATTATTTTCCCCCCTGTTCAGTATTTTCAAAAACTTTACCAATGAATGTGTAAAGCTTCAGTTTGAACATTTCATCATCTTTTTCATCGAAGATACTTATAATGTTATCGTCTAACAAAGCTTTATGTGCTGCAAATGTTCTTTCAATAAGATACATAGCATCATCTCTCGCTCCTATTCTCGTTTTTTCAAGTATTTGGTGAGATAACTTTGCTAAATCTTTCTTTAATTCCGGCTGCAACGACATGGCTGCATTTCTAACCCGCCAGAGACTCATTTGATCACCTCCGTTATTCACCATTTCATATATGAGATCCTGTAAATTAATCATCAAGTAAATAACTTGGTTTTCGCTTACGTAGCCAATGTACGAACGTAATTCTTCAAGGCTTCCTTCTTTGTTTGAAACTATATATTTAGTACTAAGATAAAGCACATTAAATAACCACCCCACATCATCTTGAACAAATCTTTCAAATATTTCAGTGTTGCGCATTGCCATAAGTGCATTACTTGCCCGCTCTGAACCAAGTAATTGCTCGACTTTGTGCGATGGTATGTAAGTAATTCTCGATTTTGAAAAATCCGAATCTATTTGATACATTTCTATAGACAAAGTACTCCAAAGACTAAAGGTAGTGGCTATCATAAGCAACTGTTTTAGAAGAGATTGAAGAAACATACTTGCAGGACTCTTTATAGATCTTTTGGATGCAATTTCTTTCAATTGCTTGTGCATTTCTTTCATCAACTTAAAAGAATGTGCGTTCACAAATAAATATTCCCCTGTCGGACCTCGAACAAAGGATAAAAGTCCATAAAAAAGTATAGACAGGCACTCGGGACAGATTGGAATGCTCGGTTTAAAGCTCCAATAGAAACTTGGAAAGTGCCCTGGAGAACTTGCAGCATACTTTAAGGTACGATTATCCATAAACATTCTGTCAGAGTCTTTCGGTACATTGAATTTATTTCCACATAACGAACAATGCAATGATTCATTTAAGGTTTCTTCCTCACCGCCAAAAAGCCTTGCAACCAAATTAATTACGTCTTCTTCTTTAACCCCTGCACTAATAGCATTGGCAAATGGACCGCTTTTCAAAAAATATCTGGTGCGCACAGTATGAAATTTTTCGAAAGGATCGTTGCGTTTTTCAACATTTTCTACCTTTTCCAAAAAATCCTTAGATGCATTACCAGGTTGCTTTAAAAATTCAATCGTTTCTAACACAAACATCCAAGCATTAACCGGAACTGTTTCAATAAAATCTTGCCCTTTTCCGCTCGTGGGAGGCGGTTGCAATTTTTTTGGTAGATCATCTATAACATCCCACACAGGTTTGTACAACAAGGACATCACACCATCATCTACTTTCAAAGTACCGTCATCAAGGTATTCAACCGCCTGCTCCCCAAAGTATTTGGTAATCGATTTGGCGAAACCTATCACCGCTGCATTGTAAAACCATGGTCCTGGATAAAACCTCATATGCCCTCTCCCCTTATAACTATATAACCAAAACCTTGACCCGTTCTATGACCAAGTCCGTAATCATACACAAACTGAAGGAGCTCAGGTGATCCATAAAGTCTGAAGCTTCCTCTGTAACCAAAAACAAGTCCACCGTAATGCCTAACGGAATCGAATTTACCGTTAAGAGGCTCTAAATAAAGATTTCCGTGAGCTTCTTTACCCATAAAGTAGTAATACTTATCTTTGCTGTACTCTGAAAGAATCCTGTTAAAATATTCAAGATCATCATATGGCGACAGATATCGCGCTCCCCTCTTATTAGGATCTTTCAGTACTATCCTTTCCAAAGAATCACAAACAATCTCACTTTTTGTTATTCTTTTTGGGGGTAGTACACGTATATCACTGACTCTAAATTTACTTTGATACAACTTTATTTCATCGCTTCTTTTCCATCTACCGATGAATCCGTTCAAAAGTTGTGCAAAAAATGCATGATCCCCAGATGAAACTTTTAAAATAACAGGACCTGTAAAAGTGAAGGTACGATTATTTAGAGCGCATTCATATCCAAGACGAGCAGCAAAACAGAATGGTTTGTGTTTTTTGATACCATACAACTCTTGATATCTATTCTGTTCTTTAACTATGGTCTTAAACAAAAATATAAATCCTTTACGATACTCGTCCGGAAATGTATTGGTAGCCTCCTCAGGTTTAAGAAAAACAGATATTCTCAATAATAAACCTCCTTTCAATATGTGGTAAGTCATATGCAATTAGATCCTACGCACGGTGGAAAGTTTCTATGGGTTTTTGCGTTTGTTTAGTAAAGTTTAATGATGTAATGATAGAAGCTCGACACGACATTAAAACATTCATTCACTTCCAATATATGTTATAACACATTAACGCGAATATCCAAACAAATTAACTGATAATTTGTAATATAATAAGTAATCACAATACTTCACTTAATTTGTTTATCCAAAAAGAATATGAAAGCACGAACAACGAAATGCCGCTAACACGCTCTGGTCTTTAGAAAGACTATGATTTCGCATTCGTATATGGTAAAAAACAAAAAAAACACCGGGAAACTCCCGGTGTTTTTGCTTTTCTTCAATCGCTTAGTACTGAAAGCACATCTGGTTCAAAATATCTACTTTTATCTCTTCTAACTTTCTTTCTATCTCTTTGTTTTCTATCTCTTTGTAATGAATTCTTCTTTCCTTGCTCATTGTGCGCTCCCCCTTTCAGTATTTCTGATTTCAGAACAGGTGAGGTTCAGCATACAGTCTCTGCAATACTTCGAGTTTTCTTTTTTCAATCTGCTTTTCAATGCTTTTTTCAGCGATTCTCTTTTTCATCCTGCTCCCTCCTTTATAAAGGTCTTTATCTTTTACATCAATAATATACCATTTAAATTTATAAATGTCAAGAGTGATATTAAAAATTTTATAGTTAATCTCAAAATAATTTCGATAAAAGGCGAGAGATACAGGGGGCAATTCGCCCAAACCAGCTTAGATAGCTGTATATTTCTGGTTTTATAATATAGAATAGAAAATTCGCTCTTCACTAAATAAATTTGAGTTTTTTATAAATAATCAACAAGTTTCTTTGGATATATTGTATGAATCCTATAGTTGATGGTATTATACTAAAGAAAAATACGACTTCATATCTTCCGGGTATCATAAGGAGGTTCGCTATGAAAAATTTAATTCCGCTGTTAATAATCATGTTCCTTTTATCCGGGTGTTCGCTTTTGCAAATCACATGCCCAATGGAGGAAACCATTGCCAACGAGGTTGAGGTCAGACCTCCCGTTTTGAAATATTCTCTCGTAAGCTCTCTAGAAGAAATCTATCTGGCCAATGTACTCGTACCAGATAAATGGAATGAGTACTATGAAGATGCCGACAGATCCGCTCAGGAGCACTACCAGTGGTTGAAAGACACATACGCAGCGATGGATGAAGACATGAAAGACTCTCTGGTGGAAATTTTCGAGAATGTTAGTGACTGGAAACTGATGGATCTGAGTACAAAACTATCAGATAGTTGCACGTTGGATGATATCCTGACGCTTTACAATTCAGCTATCTTCGAGCTTCCATATTCCGTGAGGCAGAATCTGAAAAAGCTTCTTCCATATTACTATGAAAATTTCTTTCGGGATTATTTTGAAGGACACGTACAGGAATTTGAGGAGTTAGCAGAAGCATTGACTCTTGAAGCCCAAAATTATGAAAACCCTTACGAGTTCATTGAAAGAATGAGCGGGATTGAGCTTGGCGATTATTCCTGTTTGTTCTATTTTACTTTCAGAAAGGTTGGAGCCTATGGATTCAGTTACGGCAACTTAAAAATCTCCACCCTTCAACGAAACGTCACAACTATCGAAAAACTTTATTTCACACCCCTGCATGAGTATTCTCACGCTTTTTTCCGGACTTTTACCAATTCAGATGAATTCGAAGATCTTGTGGAAAAGTTGAAAAATGATACCGGTTTCTATAATTTCTGGTTTACAAATCCTAATTTAACTCGTTCCTATCTCTGGAAGGCCTTTTGCGAAGAGAACCTCGTAGAGGGATTCGCGAAGTTCCTGAGGGAAAAGCTCTACGGAGAAAAAACTCACGTGAAAATTTACTACTACGATCTTGATTTCTACCTATATCTTAAAGAGATTGATTATAATCCTGGAACAATGACACTTAAAGATGTCTCCCTGGATTTTTATAGACAAAAATTAAGTGAATGAGAAATTAGTTATCACAGAAAGTCTTTTGCTGATACTATGGCCGCCTTTACATAATCCTCCAGGCGGCCTTTCTTAATCTGTTCATTATGGCAAGTCCTACACCAGTCTCCGGAAATGCTTCGCTTACTATCCGTTCGAATTCTTCACCTGGTTCACGAAGTGCATAAAATAGATTCGCCGCAACCTCGTATAGATTATCCCTAGAACCTAAAACCCTTCTCTTGATCTCTCCCGGATAAAGGTGTTCTGTTTCTCTGGAACAGAGTATGATTGAGTTTTTTTCAAAAGCGAAGGTTATGATCTCCTTATAACGTTCCCGAGGATCACCTTCAACAAGTATCAACTCTATCTTCGGAGAATAATGTCTATATTTCATCCCGGGTGCAAGAGCCGGTCCTGAGTACTTTTCTTCCGCTTTCACGAATTCTGGAACCTCCAGATCCGGCAAAAGCGTTTTAAGCCTCTCGACAGAAATAGGCCCCGGTCTCAAAAGTGTTGGTTTTCCCCTGCTTAGATCTACGATGGTGGATTCTAAACCAAAAAGTGTCTTTCCTGCTAAAAGCATACATGCAATTCTTCCATCCATATCCTCAATCACGTGAAATTCATCGGTAGGGCTTGGTCTGCCGGAAAGATTTGCGCTCGGTGCTGCTATGGGCAATCCTGCAATCTCTATGAGTTTTTGGGCCACAGGATGGCTGGGAAATCTTATTCCTACATTGGGCAACCCTGCAGTAACGATATCAGGAATTCTCCTGGATTTTCTGAAGATTATGGTTACAGGCCCCGGCCAGAGAAGTTCTACAAGCCACTTGTAATCATTCAAGTCATCTAAAACGAGTTCTTGAGCCATTTCAATTGATGAGACATGTACTATCAAAGGATTATCCTGTGGTCTCCCCTTTGCCTCAAAGATCTTGCTAGCCGCTTTGGCATCCAGAGCATTCGCCCCAAGACCGTAAACCGTTTCTGTTGGAAAAGCAACGAGTTCTCCCTTCTGCAAATACCTGGCGGCTCTTAAAATAATACCTTTGTCCGGCTTGTTCGTATCAACGAACAGTTTTTCCGTTTTCAAAACCGCTCACTCTCCTCCATTCTCTCCATGGCAATGAGTGCCGCTCCGTAAGCACCGACGATGTCAGGGACATCTGGTATCAGGAGTGAGGTTCCGAGCATTTCTTCCAGTGTCCGTACCATCCCTTTGTTTCTGGCAACGCCTCCTGTGAAAACCGTTGGCGGTTCACATTTCAAACGCCTGTACATCGCTTTTATCCTTTTTCCAATAGACTCAAAAAGCCCCGCGGATATATCTTCAACGGATTCCCCTTTTCCTAAAAGCGAAATAACCTCGGATTCCGCGAAAACAGTGCACATACTGCTTATAGGAACTATTTTCTTCGAGTTGAATGCCGCTTCGCTCATTTTACCCAGATCCAATTGAAGAACATTCGACATAACCTCGAGAAATCTTCCCGTTCCAGCTGCACATTTATCATTCATGACGAAATCAACCACTTTGCCACTAGCATCCAGCCTTATGACCTTACTGTCCTGTCCGCCCATGTCTATAACGCTTCTCGCCTGGGGGAAGAATCTGTGCGCTCCTTTTGCATGGCAGGTTATCTCCGTTACGGCATCATTGGCAAAGTCGATTATATTCCTCCCGTATCCTGTGGCTATACAATAGGAAATATCATTCATATTGAATTCCAGTTCCCTCATTAAATCCTCAAGGAGTTCTGTCGCTTTTTTTGAAATATCCCTTCCTGTCTTTTCGCTTCTCCAGCCTATTATATTACCCATCTGATCAACAACAACTATGTTGGTTGTTGTTGAACCCGAATCAACCCCAACAAAGAGTTTTCCTTCGCCCCTTCGAACGTGGGTCATTTTCTCCTTTTTGAGTGTTTCTATGAAAGCTCCAAGCCTTGTAAGCAACTGTCCACCCGAATAGAGAGGATAATCAATCTCCACAAATATAGAGGGCTTTGAAATCTTCACATTTCTGTATTCGAAACCGTAAAAATCGCAGAATTTAGGAGAACCAAAAATGACGCCATCGATTTCGAACTCCATCAGGAGCTCTTCATAATCTTTTCTAACAGCAACCTCAAAACGCCCGCATGGAATTCTCGACTGTAAAAGCCTTTTCGATATTGCATTTAATGGATTCTCACGAGTGCTGTAATCACCGGTAAAACCGCGGATTCCCCCACAACTTTCGTTAAGAACCATCTTCCCACCAGCTTTTCTAATTAGCTCACCAATTTGGACCGATTCAGCAATCCCGCCAAAATAGGCTATTCTCGGCAAAAAGTTAGAGTCTCTTTCGCTTTCTGGTGTATAGATCTTCCCGCTTCCGGCAGCTTTCAAAGCCGCTGAAAGTTCTTCAGCGGAATAACCCTCCCTGTGAACCTTCCAGAGATGTTTTTTTAGCTTGATAAATCTCTCCATTCCCTTTATAAGCTCATCGGTGGTTATTGGTTTGCCTCTCAATTCGGAGAGAAATTCTGTTAACCTCTTCAATTCACCAGCATAGAATTCAACAGCGCTATCATCGTTTCTCCATGGGAGCCTGAGTGTGAAGACCTTTGCTTGAGAATTTTTCATCAAGACATCCGCTGTTCGTCTCATTCCATCGCACGAGTCCACAGCAATATAAACATCATCTTTTTTCAGGTTCTTCACACCTTCATATACGGATTTGCAATAACCGCAGAGATTGCGGTGTATCAACGGATCCTCTCCGGATTCTCTGACCTCCAGCTTCTGGAAAGGTAACCCTGAAGCAATCAGAATTTCAACCGGTACGTAAGTACATGCGTAATATATCATCTTCCTATACCCCCAACATCTCAAAGAAAGCTTTTACCCTTGTACTAAATTGTCCGGCGCTTTCTGCCGTATGATCCACACAGTCTCCATCCAGGGACAGGAAGGGTATCTCTTTCTCGATGAACTGCTTCTTAAGATACCCAACCGCTCCACTTGATTGGCGGCATCCCCAATGAGAAAAATGAACCACAGCATCTACTTTCAATTCCTCGCTAAGCTTTATGAGAAAATTCCCTCTTTCTTCTACCGTCCCATTTTCTATGTTGAATACCAGTTTTTCAGCGAGACTCCTTATGGGATCCTTTGGATTCAAAGGATACACCCAGTCCCACCAGAGTTCTGAACTAACAACTGATACCTTACCATAAGGTGAAAACAGCTCGAAAAGTTCGTTGTCGTAGTAAGGCGGTATATGAAGCCAGAGAACTCTCTTCTCAGGATCCTGCCATTCTCTATCAAAATCTGAAAGGAATCTATTTGAAGCTTCCAGCAACCTTTCATCACCTACCAAAGTGTGGAGAACGTAAAGCGTGTTCATATGTTCATACACCTCGAAGGGAATAACCTTTTCAGCGAGCTTTTTTCTCGCTTGAAGAAGATTCTTCCTTGTTTCTTCTTCTATTTCGAGGATTTCTGAGAGCCTGTTCATATTGTAAGTTTGTCCTGTGATCTCTTCCACGAAGGTTATGAGCTCACGAAGTTGTTTCTCAACATAGGGAACGTATTCCTTTTTTCGACCGCGCGGGACATCTATCATGAAAAAGGGGACCCCGTAAGCCTTTGCTATCGAATGAAACGTTCCTGCATTTCCGTCGCATAAAACCGATGTGGTCATTGTAAACAACGGCTTTGGAAAACTTTTCCAAATTGCTGTTCCCAACGAGCACCGATGAAACGTGCAAAGAGAGGGCGTTACTCCTTCGCTCATGCTCAACTCTATTGCGTACCCCTCGAGGTGCATGGCTGACATCGTTCCGGCAATACCCTCAGCTGAAACGGGGTTCAAACCTGCAGCTATCAGTATTTCAGAAGGCGCGAGAAGATTCACCCAGACGCTGTTGTTTCCTCTTACCGCCTGATATACCTCATAAACGGCAAGGTGATTTATACTGGCAACAAAAGAAGGTTTCTTCTTATCCGGAAAATTTTTTCTTTTGAAGAGTTCGAAACTTAATCCCATACTCAGATACCTTCTGAATTTTTCGGGCTGATCTAGGTAATTGCTTAAGAACTTTCCGAACAATCTACTCGATTTTGACATAAGCACCTCCCGAGTTCGATAATACCCGCACTTTCGAGATCTTCAGGAAAGTCTGCATTAATACTCTATATATTAAAATCATACACGATATCATCTGCCTGAAGTTAGAAATTACGTGCAACTATATGAAGCATTATACACGAGCTTTGTATGTACAATTCGCAGATAATTATGATATACATGTATGGGAAAATCAACCTGTACCTGTTAACCCGCATTTACAATGTAGATCACCTTAAAAAACCACAAACCAGGGTAAGCATCAAACTCACGTGGTTTATCCATGTGTACCGAATACTCATTCAGAAGGGAGGAAATCGGTATTCCTTGTGCAATTTAGTGAGAAGAGGAATATCGATGTTCTTTGTGAAGGGAATAATAAAGAAGGGCACAACTATCCTCATGATAGCGGTTTTCGCATTGGCTTTTTATGCGTTTGTTATCGAACCAGAAATATTGAAAGTGAGGAAATTTAAGATATCTAATAATAAGGGGTTGAAAGTCCTCTTCTTTTCGGACCTCCATATGAGGCATTACACAAAATTCCACACCCAACTGATAAACCAAATAAAAGAACTTAAACCGGATTATATACTTTTTGGTGGTGACGCCATCAAGTCGGGAGTTAATTTTTCTGATCTCCAGAGATTCTTTACAGAGCTTTCGAAAATAGCCCCATGTTATGCTGTTTTCGGCAACTGGGACTACGATATCGGCAGCAAATTAAAAGAGGTGTACAAAAATAGCGGGGTAATTCTCCTGGATGGAAAAGAAGCAGTCCTTTCTGGCAAAAACGGTAGCCTAACCCTCGTTGGCATGCCTTTGAACAGGCGTTACACTTTTACAGGTAATAAACACCCTCTGGTATTTGGTCATTATCCCCATACTATCTTTCGGTATACCGGGATCGAACCGGTACTTTACCTTTCCGGCCACACACACGGTGGTCAGGTTTATATCCCATATATCTCAAATCTTCTGCTTAAAAATAAATATCCAATCCTAAAAGGTATGGGTAACTTCGGTAAGCATAGGGTTCTTGTATCTGCGGGAGTCGGTTCATGGCTACATTTCAGGCTTTTCGTTCCTCCAGAGATCGTGTTAATACAGTTTTGAAACAGTTGACAGTGTTTTTTGGCAATGCTATAATAATTTTTGATATACCCATATGGGGTATAAGGAGGTGACACGATCATGCATCTGAAGGTTACGGTTTATTCCACTCCGTCCTGCCCGTGGTGCAGAAAAGCAAAACAGTATTTCAAGTCTCTTGGCATTCCTTTCAAGGATATAGACGTAAGCAAGAACCAAAAGAAAGCCGAAGAAATGTATAGAAAAAGCGGGCAGATGGGTGTTCCCGTAATAACGATAGGCAACCAGGTAATCGTTGGTTTCGATAAGGCAAAAATCGACAAAATTTTAGGTATTTAACAGAACCTATCAATGAAGTAAGGCGGTTTTTTTTAGACCGCCTTTTTTGTGCTATACTTTTTGTGTAGAACGTTCAAGGGGGGTATAGCGATAATGCACGAACTTCGGTTCAACCCGCTAACAGGTGAGTGGGTAATTATTTCTTCCACAAGAAGTTCCCGCCCGGTACTCCCAGAAGGAAGCTGTCCATTGTGTCCAGGAGTTCTTGAACTGGAAAAAGATTATGATCTTGCTGTTTTCGACAACCGCTATCCCTCCTTACTGCTAAATGCTGAAGAGCCACATACTTACGGTTCCCGGGTATTAAAAACGGAAAAAGCCATTGGAAAGTGCGAAGTAATAATGTACACTTCTGAGCATAACTCGGCAGTATCAAAGCTGAACTTAAAACAGCTTACAAAACTCATCGAGGTCTGGTGCGATAGATACCGCGAACTTTCAAATTTGAACGGGATTAAGTACATCTTCATCTTTGAAAACAGAGGAAAAGAAGTGGGGGCAACCTTAAGCCACGCTCATGGCCAACTGTATGCTTTTCCCTTCATCCCTAAAAGGATAAAAGAAAAACTTCATACGATGAAAACGTATTATCTTAAAAATCTTTCCTGTGCTCTATGTGATCTTATAAAAGAACACTCTCTTGAAAAAAACGTCGTTAGAGAAACTGAGTATATGTTAACCGTCGTTCCTCCTTACGCAAGATTCCCCTATGAGGTGCATATATATCCCAAACGTCACGTTTCAGCCATTATTGATCTAACAGCCAGGGAAAAAATAGATCTCGCCGTGGCTATAGGAGACGTGGCAAAGAGGTACGACAAACTCTTCGATGAAGCTTTCCCTTACATGATGACACTGTATAACCCTCCCGTAAACACAGGAGAGATTCACGATGACTATTTCCACTTTCACGTTGAGTTCAATCCACCAAAAAGAACAAAAGACAAGCTGAAATGGATGGCCAGCGTTGAAACTGGTAGCTGGACGTTTATAAATCCATCAGAACCCGAAGAAGTAGCAAAAAAACTCAGAGAGGTGGTGATAGACAATGGGTAATTTCGAATACTATGTTGCCCCTGGGAGAATCAACATAATAGGAGAGCATACTGATTACAACGATGGCTATGTTTTACCCGCTGCGATAAACAAATATATTCAGGTCGGGGTCAGAAAAGCACCAGACAACAAGATAACCGTCAGATCCGCACAGAAAGGAACCTCTGCATTCTCCACAGATTCTATCGAAAAGGCCAATGACTGGTCAGACTATATAAGAGGCGTTTTCTGGATTCTTAAAAAGGAAAAGAACATAGATTTCCCTGGATTGGAACTGGAAATTACCTCGAACATTCCGGAAGGCGCGGGTCTTTCAAGTTCCGCCGCTCTTGAAGTCGCGGTAATAACCGCGCTAAATGGACTGTTGAACCTTGGCCTTACAGATAAGGAAAGGATTATTCTCTGCCAAAAAGCAGAAAACGATTTTGTTGGCGTCCAATGCGGAATAATGGACCAGTTTGCAAGCGTAATGGGAAAAGAAAATAAAGCGATCTTTCTCGATACCTATACGATGGATTACGAATACATCCCTCTTGAGCTAAAAGACTATTCTTTACTTGTAATAGATTCGGGAGTAAGGCATACCCTCTCATCCGGTGACTACAACAAACGAAGAGAAGAAGCAAAGAAGGCTCTTGCAGAGCTTGGGAAAACCAGCTATCGCGATGTGAAACTCGCCGACGTTCTTATGGCACGTTCTAAGATAAGCGAGATAAGTTACAGGAGAGCTATGCACATCGTTTCCGAGAACATGAGGGTTCTCGAAAGTGTGGATATTTTGAAACACTCAAATTTTGAAAACCTTGGCAGACTCTTAATCCAGTCCCATGAATCTCTGGCTTTCGAATACGAGGTATCATGCGAAGAACTCGACTTTATGGTCGAAAAGCTCAGGAATCTTCCCGGCGTTTCAGGGTGCAGGATGATTGGCGCCGGATTCGGTGGTTCTGTCCTCGCAATCTGTGAAAAACGGCAGTGGACAGCATCATCTCAGAGCTTTCAGAGGTTTATAAAAAAGCATACAATCATGAACCAAAATTTTACGATGTTCTTCCATCTGATGGCGCAAGAAAAGTGGAAAAGCCTATTTTATGAAATTAGGCTTTCAAGTGTTGGGTCGGTCTAGCCGACCCTTTTTGTTTTGAATTGAGGGATTGGGCTTGTTAGTAAAAAACTTGAATTCCAGAGAGCATTTGTGTGACAATAACTACGTCAGGTCAACTCATCTCATCCTTAGGGGGGATTGTATGAAAAAGCTTGGTTCGTTCGGATTAATTCTGCTAATGGGGCTGTCAATCTTTGCACTCAAAATTGGGTTCGTTTATGTTGGCCCTGTAAGCGATGCTGGGTGGTCGTATGCACACGATCAGGGTCGCCAATACCTGGAGAAAATTTTCCCGGGCATCGAAACGATGTATTTCGAGGCCGTGCCTGAAGGTGCAGAGTCTGTGGCAAGAATCAGGCAATTGGCCGCTGACGGTTGTGACATAGTCTTTACAACAAGTTTTGGCTATATGGATCCAACCCTTGAAGTCGCAAAGGACTTTCCCGATACTATCTTCATGCATTGTTCAGGATTCAAAAGAGCCGAAAATGTGGGAACATACTTCGGAAGAATCTACCAGGCTGATTTCCTCGTCGGTATGGTAGCTGGTGCGATGACAAAAACAAACATTATCGGCTATGTTGCCCCGCACCCAATTCCCGAAGTGGTCAGAGGTATAAACGCTTTCACTCTCGGTGTTAGAAAAGTAAATCCGTATGCTGTCGTCAAGGTTGTCTGGGTTAACGCATGGTTCGATCCCGCCACAGAGAAGGAAGCTGCTCTCAGTTTGATAGAAGCTGGTGCAGACGTTGTAGCCCACGGTCAGGACTCTCCCGCTGTGAACCAAACAGCACAGGAACATGGTGTCTGGTCGATAGGTTACAACAATGATATGTCAGCTTTTGCGCCGGAATCTCACCTCACAGCGGCAATCTGGAATTGGGGCCCGCTTTACGAGAAAATAGTGAAAAGTGTTATCGATGGTACGTGGAAAAGCGAAGATCTGTGGCCTGGCCTTGAAATGGGCGTTGTGGACATAGCTCCCATCCATTCTGCTGTACCCCGCCCCATAAGAGCTTTTGTTGAAACCTATAAGAAAAGAATTGCCCTCGGACAATATAAAATATTTGAAGGACCTATAAAGGATCAAAATGGCGAGGTCAGAATACCCGAAGGGGTAGTACCAAGTGACGAAGAGCTTCTCTCCATGTACTGGTTTGTAGAAGGAGTAGAAGGAACATTACCAGAATCACCTGTGGAATAAGTGAAAAGCTATGCGTAAGAGCCTGTTATTACTCTCCATAGTTGCTATCACAACAGCGTTTATCGTTTCCGGAATATATCTGGCAGAAGTGCAAAAAGGCACTTCTGCTGTTTATTCTGAGCTGAAAAACCTATGCGATGAATTCGTCACTGGTATCGAAGGGGATGTTGAAAACATAAAAGAAG
Source organism: Kosmotoga sp. DU53 (assembly GCF_001639905.1). NCBI lineage: Bacteria > Thermotogati > Thermotogota > Thermotogae > Kosmotogales > Kosmotogaceae > Kosmotoga > Kosmotoga sp. DU53. Next base: position 19,061 of record NZ_JGCK01000033.1, read on the forward strand.
TAATTTCTGATTATACCTATAGCTTTTCCTTTTCTTCCAATAAGTTGAGTGAGTTTGTGGCCGGTCTGCAAAACAGAATAGAAGGCCAGGATTTTTACATCGTTTTGAATAGTGGTGACCAGGTTGACGCCTTTGGCTATTACAAACTGGTTCCAGGAAGCTTTTTCCCGCTCGATGAAAGGAAAGAACCGTGGTTCCTAAAAGCCAGAGAGTTTTCAGAAAATGTTTATATCAGTTGTATATACCTTGAAAGAGGGAAACTTTATGTTGATATCTCCTTCGATATTGGAAACATTGAAGGTGTTCTGAGAGTAACCAGGATACCTCTGAACAGTGCAACAAAGTATCTCACCAAAAAAGAACGATACGGCATGGTGTTAACGGATAAGGATTTTGTAGTTATAGCCTCGAACGACTATCAAAAAGGATCAAAAGTACCTGCTCTTGAAAAAGTTTCAGAAGGATTAAACAAATTCGATTCCGGTGATACATGGCTGGTAAAAAAACTGAGCATTTCTGGACAAACGCTGTCTACGGCTTTTTATGTAAACAAGGATATCATTGAATCACAGAAGAAAAAATTAAGGGAACGTTATACCCTTTGGGTGTTGATTTTGATAGCGCTGGAAATGCTATTCTACATATTCATTATTAGAAGGAGATATGTAATAACCATAGAGGAAAAGGAAGAAAGCTCAAAAAGCATTATAGTCCCGATAATCTCTCTTTTTGTCGCCCTTGGAATCATAGCGGTGCTGATCTTGATTTTTGGTGAAAACCCACTTTACGGTATAAGGGAAATGTTTTCATACGCTTTCCTCAGCAGAGCGGGGCTTTCTGAAACGCTCAACAAAGCTGTTCCTATAACGATAGATGCTTTTGGCCTCGCTATTGCTTTCTACGCCGGGCTCTGGAATATAGGGATGGAAGGGCAATTTTACCTTGGGGCCATTGGAGCAGTATGGATATCTGTCTTTCTCATACCCGGTGCACCTGTGTGGATATATTTCATAATCATCCCGCTTTTTTCAATCCTTATGGGAGCTATCTGGGGACTGATTCCAGGGTTCCTGAAGGTAAGATTTGGAGTAAATGAAATTCTATCGACCCTCATGTTCAACTATGTCGCCATAAGAATCGTGGATTATCTTGTTTACGGACCGTGGAAAAGCTCGTCTGTTAGAAACTTCCCGCTTTCAGATCCGATACCAGTTAAACTTCCGAAAATTCCAGGTACAGATGTGCATGTCGGGATATTCCTGCTTCCCGTTATAGCCTTGTTGTTGTGGTTCGTGTTTCAAAAAACAACCTTAGGATTCAAATGGAAAGCGATAAGGCTTAACAACCGGGCTGCCCGTTATGCCGGAATGAACCCCAGACGATTCTTGCTCTTAGCAATGGTCATAAGTGGAGCCTTTGGAGGGCTTTCAGGAGCAATTCATATGATGGGCGCACAATATGTACTTCAATCCCACTTTTCACCAGGCTATGGCTACACAGCTATCATTGTTGCCTGGTTGTCCGGGTTAAATCCCTGTGGAATTATGATTTCCGGACCGCTTCTCGCGGGGCTTTTCGTAGGAAATGCGAGGTTAGAATTATTGATGAAATTTCCTGTGGCAGTTTCCAGTTTCTTCCAGGGAATTGTTCTGCTGACGCTTTTAGTCGGGGGATTCTTGCAGCGTTATCATGTTAAAGTAATCCCCCGCACCGGGAAGGTGAAACAACATGTCTGAACTTCTTTCTATTACAACCGATCTGGCAAAAGCAGCCGTGAGAGCAGGAACTCCATTACTATTCGCGGCCGCCGGCGAGCTATTAACGGAGCGCTCCGGTGTACTCAACCTTGGAATCGAGGGAACCATGTTAATGGGTGCGATAACAGGGTTTGCTGTCGCAGTTCAAACGGGAAACCCTTACTTCGGAATACTCGCAGCAGCAGTAGTTGGAGCTATTTTTGGATACATATATTCTCTTTTTGTGGTAAATATGGGGCTCAATCAGGTTGTTACAGGTCTCGCCTTTATGATGATTGGAACTGGCCTGAGTGGTTATATAGGGAGAGCTTATGTTGGAATAGGTTTGAAAAACTCTCTAAAGCCCATAGAAATCCCATATCTTTCAAAGATTCCGGTTCTCGGAAAAGCCCTTTTTTCCCAAGATATACTCGTTTATTCATCTATAATCCTCATCGCATTACTCCATTACTGGTTATTCAAAACACAGAATGGCCTGCACCTAAGATCCGTAGGAGAATCGCCAGAAACAGCAGATTTCACAGGTATAAACGTTTTCCTTACCAGACAGTTCGCGACTTCATTAGGAGCAACTATAATCGCTGTTGGAGGGGCTTATATTTCCATCGCCTATTCTCCTCTGTGGGTGGAGAATATGACAGCCGGAAGAGGCTGGATAGCTCTCGCTCTGGTCATCTTTGCCGGCTGGAGACCATGGAGGGCTTTGCTGGGTGCATATCTTTTCGGAGGAATCTCCGCATTGCAGTATCGTGCGCAGGTTTTAAATGTGAAGCTTTCCCCCTACATTATGGATATGTTCCCGTACCTGCTTACTGTACTGATAATGATTTTCATATCCTCTGAAGCTGCAAGGCGGAAACTCGGTGCGCCTTCAGCAATTGGAATACCTTACAGGAGAAGATAGTATGCAAATCAAAATGGAGGGTATTGTCAAGAAGTTTGGTTCTGTTGTTGCTAACTCCCAAGTAGACTTTGATGTACTGCCCGGTGAAGTACACTCGCTACTCGGGGAAAACGGTGCAGGAAAAACAACTCTGATGAAGATCCTGTACGGAATACACATTCCGGATGAAGGAAAGATATTCATCAACGGAGAAGAGAGTTTCATACAATCCCCGCGTGTTGCTCTTGAAAAAGGTATAGGCATGGTTCAACAGCACTTTTCATTGGTACCATCTTTCAGTGTATTCGAAAACGTTATACTGGGGCTTAAAAGTAGAGAAAAGCTCGATAAATTGAGAAGAGCCATTGAGGAAATTATTGAAAGGTTTCATCTCGGACTCGATCTGGATGCAAAGATCTGGCAGCTCTCGCACGGGGAAAAACAAAAAGTGGAAATCCTTAAGTTTCTGTATCGCGATGTGGACCTACTGATCCTCGATGAACCCACGTCGGCCCTCGCACCATCCGAGGTGTATTCTCTCTTTGACATAATCCGTGAGTTGAAATCAACGGGAAAATCTGTCGTATTCATAACCCACAAATTGGAAGAGGTTTTTACCGTTTCAGACAGAATAACCATTCTTAGAAAGGGAAAGAAAATTGCCACTGTGGACGCTACAAGCGTTTCACCCCAGGAAGTCGTCAAGATGATGGTTGGGGAATACACAATCATTGAGAAATTCCCGAAAAACATCGGCAAAGAGATTTTAAGGGTAAGAAACTTCACAGTTATTGGGGATAGGGGGACACCCGCAGTTAGAAATGTCTCTTTCGATTTAAGAGCCGGCGAGATTCTCGGGATAGCCGGTGTTGAAGGCAACGGGCAACGCGAGCTTGCAGAAGGGCTCTACGGTTTGCGGACCTACGATGGGGAAATATTTCTCCATGGAAATCACGTGAGAATAAACTCTCCCCAAAAAGCCCTCTCATACGGGATAGGTTATATACCTGAAGATAGATTTGTGACAGGGTTGATACCGGATCTATCGGTTAGTGAAAATATCGTTCTTAAGTCGATAAGTGGCACCCCATTTTCATCAAAAGGGATTATCAACCGGGAGAAAGTCAGGAATTTTTCCGAAAAGGTGGTGAAAAAATACAGGGTATCACTTCCTTCTATATGGGCACCGATAAAGAAACTGTCAGGCGGTAACGCTCAAAAGGTTCTGGCGGGAAGGGAACTGGAGGCTCCGTTGAATCTTTTGATAGCTGTTAACCCCACTAATGGACTTGACGTAGCCTCAACCGAACATATTCATAAATTACTACTGAAAACAAGCCAGAATGGAATCCCTGTCTTACTTATTTCCACCGATCTCGAAGAAATATATAAGATTTCTGATATCATAGTAGTAATGTATAAAGGTAAACTGACAAAAAGGATAGAAGCATTACCTGAAAACCAGGAGCTTATCGGTCAATTAATGGCCGGGGTGAACTTCGAGAAATACCTTTAAAGGAGGGATCTTATGAAAAGGCTCTACAAATCACGAAAAGACAAAGTGATCGACGGAGTTTGTGGCGGGATAGCCGAATATTTTGGAATAGACCCGACAATAATAAGGCTTATCTGGGTACTGCTCCTCTTCGCCCATGGCGCAGGGTTAATCCTTTATCTCATCGCCATGATTATCATTCCGCGAGAACCACTGGGTGCTTCTGCAGAAAATACGGATCAAAGCGCTGAACGTTCGGTTAACACTACCCCGACTTCTTTAGAGGACAAAGAGAATAAAATTGACAAAAATCGATTGTTAATGGCTCTCATTGTGATTGTAATTGGGTTTGTCCTCTTGATGAGTTCTTTCACTACTTTTACAATATTTTCGGTAGTCTTCGGAAAGATTTTCCTTGGTGTCCTGCTCATGGCAGGAGGGGGTTATTTGTTGTACAAGCTGGTTAAAGAAGGGGAGTGAAATCCTTGAAACTAGCCCTTGGATTAATTCTCGTCATTTTAGGCATTTTACTCGTTACTGGAAACCTTACAATGGATTCGTTTCATAACGTGATGTTTAACCTCTCAGACTTTTGGCCAATGATTTTGATCTTCGTCGGTCTGGGAATACTTTCCAGCGTCAAAGGGTTCCACTGGGTAAAATACGTGAATAATATTCTTATCGCTCTATTCGTGTTGTTCCTATTCTTCTGGCCCTCAGGAATCATTGGCGAAGGGGAATTTCAAACCAGCGAACTTCTTCTGGAAAATCCGGAGAATGTGAAAGTTGAAGCGGTTGAGATTTATCTCAAATCTGACGTTCTTACGCTCACTATAAACAACTTATCTGGCGTGGTACAGGAAGACAAGATTGGGGATGTTTGGTATTCCGTATCTTCCGGAACGGTTTTCGACATTCAAAAAAAGTTAAAAGGTGATAGATTTATCATCACCCTGAATGTGCAAAAGAAAGATTTTCTAAGCTTCATAGATAAATCAAAGGTCGTTCTAAACCTTAATCCAGCTTACAAATACATTATTTACACGAAATCCGGCGTGTTCAAAACTGATCTTGATCTTTCCGGTCTTACTATTAAAGAACTGAACATCGAGAGCGGTATTCTGGAATTTTCATTAAATCTCTCTCAGTCCATTTATACGTCTGTAACTCTCAAGGGTGGAGTTATTAAAGGAGAAGTAAACGTCCCCGAAGGTGTAAAGCTGACGCTCAATGCTGGCACTAGTATGAAAAAGATACGTTCCCTCGGAGTACAGGAACATCGTTTTGATTCAAATTATATCTTTGGCTCCATGGAAAGCCCCATCGAAAGTACACTGAAAATTGACGCCGGCATACTGGATCTAGAGGTTTCACGCTGAAGCTATTTTCAATGCTCTATCTACGATCTTTATTGTCATGGGGAGTTTTCCTACGACCTCTCCATCCATTTCTATGAGCGTCTCTTTTTTTCCTTCAATTTTTATAACACGTCCCGTGTTGTGAAGCACGGGATTTACTTTTAAATGTTCTCCTTTGTAAACATCAGGAAAATGACAAAAGAGCTTTAACTTCGGCATCTTGGTTATTCCTACTATATCTATTTTCCCATCAGAAGGATCATCCAGAGGGCAGATCTTCATGCCTCCACCAAAGTATTTTCCATTTCCAAAAACCATGAAAAACTGCTCTGTATCGAGTTTTCTGCCATCAATCTCAAGGTTCAATGGGTACGTTCCTGTTACAAGAAATTCTATGAAGAAAGACATCAAATACGAGAACGTCCCTCTGAATTTAAAACGTAACCTATTAAATCTTGTAGTGACCGCAGCATCAAATCCAGTTCCCACAACGTTAACCGCATAGCGTTTTTGCACACGACCATTAAAATCAGTGAACTCCGTATACAATAAATCACATTCTATAAACTTATTTCCCAATGCATTCTTTACCATATCAGGATAATTATTTGGAATGCCTAGTGTCCTTATGAAATCATTCCCTGTACCAACACCAATTATTCCAACAGGTATATCATGTCCACCTTCAATGAGACCATTAACAACTTCATTGAGTGTTCCATCTCCACCAACGCTTATAACTCTGTCGTAGCCTTCAGCTTTTTTGGCAATTTTCCAGGCGTGTTCCTGAGATTCAGTAAAGACAACATCGAATTTTCCAAGAATATTTTCTAAAAGCCCTGAAATTTCGTTCTTATAATCGGTAAGACCTTTTCCATTGGAAGCGGTTGGATTAACGATCACCAAAACCTTCACGTTTTCACTCCTTAAACTTTTTCTTCACTTTTCTTTCCTCATTCTTCTAACCATTTCTTGGGCTATGAAAGCCGCAACATCTTCCGCAAATGTTCCAGGTCCAAATCCCGCATCGTAACCGAGTTCTTTGGCAAGTTCGTAAGTTATTCTCGCACCACCCGCAATTAATATTACTTTATCACGAATTCCCTCGGCTTCCAAAAGTTCTACCAATTCGGTCATATTTTTGATGTGCGCGTCCTTAGCCGTAACTGTTTGAGATACAAGGAGAGCGTCAGCATTAACCTCTATGGCTTTCGCAACAAACTCTTCATTTGGAACCTGGCTGCCCATGTTGTAAGTTTCAAACATCTGATAGCGCTCCAGACCGTAGTGGCCGGCAAATCCCTTCATATTCATAATAGCATCCAGACCAACTGTATGCGCGTCAGTACCTGTAGTAGCCCCAACAACAACTATTTTCCTGCCAATGTTTTCCTTTATATACTCATCTATTTCCTGCATCGTCATTTTTTTCACGTTTGCCTTTGGAACCTTTATAGCTGTGTAATCAACCGTGTGAACACATTCTCCATAAGCCACAAAGAAAGTGAATCCGTGGGTTAGCTCCTTCCAGTAAACAATCTGCGGGTTTTGGAGTCCCATTTTCTTCATGAGACGTTTTGCAGCCTCAACGGCTTCCTCGCCAGCGGGAACGGGTAGTGTGAAGCTGAGCTGAACTTTTCCATCATTCATTGTATCTCCATAAGGCTTCACCGCTCTGAAGTTAAGGGTCTTATCGAATTCTTTTTTCTCAAGATTGTATCCACTCATTCTTCATCAACCCCCAACATCTTCGGAATAAACGGATTGAAATAATTTTTCCCTTTTTCTACAACTCCATCGAGTCCTTTTCCGCCGGTTTTACTGCGTTTTATATCCGCAAAAATTCCTCTTTCAAGAGCACCGAAAAGACCTATTTCACGAATTTTTTCCAGGAGTTCCGTGGTTTCTTGAAGAACCTGCTGAGCTCTTTTCTGGATTATACCGTCCTTTTTGAAGTATATCTCATCACCGATATTTCGCATGTTATTGAAAATATAGCGAGCGTTCTCAATGGAGAGATACCTATCTGACATGAAAGGAGTGTGTATGGCTTCTGTGAGCATTCCAAGAAGTTGAATCCCCTGATGCGTCCATATGGCGATGACGTTGAATAGAGCGTCTTGTATGTGCCCTCTAAAGATGTTTCCGGTCATATATTTTGTGGGCGGCATATATTTTAACGGCGCTTTTGGGAATATTTCCCTCGCCATCTGAGCCTGGGCAAGCTCGTATAAGAAACCATTTTCCAGTTCGGGATCCATTTCGAAAGCGTGTCCTAATCCCATTTGCTCTTCTGGTATACCAGCAAGCAAGGCTAATTGCTCATTTATAAACTGTGATGCCAGAACCGTGTGAGCTGCTTCATAAGCGTCTGCTGTTGTCAGATAGTTGTCTTCACCGGTATTTATTATGACCCCGGCAAAACCATTGATAACCCTACTGAAAAACTGGTCAACGAGGGTTCGCTGCATGTTTATATCCCTGAAAAGAATCCCGTAAAGAGCATCGTTTAGCATGACATCAAGTCTTTCAAATGCACCCATTGCAGCTATTTCAGGCATACATAAACCCGAGCAATAATTACAGAGGCGAATGTACCTACCAACTTCTTCCGCGACTTCATCAAGTCCTTTCCTCATTATCTGGAAGTTAGCCTGGGTAGCATAAGTCCCACCAAAACCCTCTGTCGTAGGACCATATGGAACATAGTCTAAAAGGCTCTGACCTGTGGATCGAATAACTGCAACTATATCGGCTCCCTGTCTGGCCGCTGCCTGGGCTTGAATAACATCTTCATATATATTGCCGGTAGCTACAATAACATACAGATACGGTTGAGGTCCTTCTCCCAGGCGTTCTATCATCGCTTCCCGGGTCTTTCTGTTGTCTTCTATTTTCTTTATTGCTTTGTCCACATACGGTTCAAGTGCCTCTCTGATCTTGTCTATCGGATGCATTGGCAATTCCGTAATGTTCAATTTGCCTTTAGCGATTTCTTCTGCTATCTCCTGCGGAGTCATTCCCGTTTCGAGTATCGCGTTTCCCATAAACAGACTTATACCCTCAGAAAGCAAGCCCTTTTCCTTTATCTGATTTACCACAACATTCGGTAATGGAACACCAGTATTATCTACACCGTCAATACCTAAAAGTCTGGTAATGGTTCTTTCAACGCTAACCGTGGTATGTTTATCAACGAACCGCTGTACATCAGCAGCGATGTCTTTCGCAAGGTTCCTGGCATATTCAACTTTCTTAAAATCTAGACCAAGCTTACTTTTCATAATCTCAAGCCTCCCTGATCTATTTCATTCATTTATTCAATCTAATGTAACTCTGTTTCTTCGTCTAGTAATTCCCTGGCAGTTTCTATAATGACGGGATCGACTCCCAAAAGAGTTGCCACTTTCAAAGCTTCGCGTGGTACCTGATATTCCTCTTTCACCTTAACAAGCGAATAATCGGTGTATTCCGTAAGTGTTTCGGGTTTGACTTCACCACTAACATCAATATCTTCTCTCAATCCTTTTACCATATAATGGTGTACGTTTTCACCTCTGGAAACTCCATCATAATGCGTGGTAATAACTGTGAAAGATTTCGATGAATTAAATCTTCTCAAAACTGATTTTACAATGGCTTTCCCCTCGTGGGGGTTCGTGTTCCTTGCTAACTCGTCAAAAAGAAATAATCCTCTTTTCCCCACCTTTAAAAATTCTACCGCTGTGTTCAACTGAATCATTTCAGCGGCAAATGAAGATAACCCGTGTTTGAAAGACTGATAATCCCCCGATAAAAAGAAAACCCCATCAACAGGCTTTATTTTTGCCCTCTTCGCTGGAACATAGAAACCAAATTGAAACAACACTTGAGCGACAGCAAGGGAACGCAATAGAACGGTTTTACCAGTCATATTAGCACCGGTTATAAGAGTTACTCCGGGTTGTAGCTGTATATCAACAGGTTGAAATTCTTTTCCCTTTTTCTTCAGTTCATCGCTAACCTGTGGCTCAAACAACCCCACATATTCTGTTACACTATCAGAAACAGTGGGTCTAATGAAACCAAACTTCTCTATGATCTCCAGCTTTGCAAGAGAAAAATCTAAAAATCCAACCTTTTCAAGCGCTTCTTCGAGAAGCTCACGATATTTTGAAAGCCTCTCTGTAAGCATTGTTCGGATGCGATCTTCAATATCTCCTATCCTGTTAATCAAATCGTTAAGTTCCTCGTTTACCTGAACATCATCACCATCTGAAAGTCCCTCTAACTCCCGCTTTCTTTTCCTTAAAGCAGCAAGTTCGACGGAATAAGCATCGTATATGTAAAAACTTTTCATTCCGAACCCTTCAGGATCCAGAAGTCTGATAACTTCCGAAAGCTCTGGAATTTCAATCGACTTCGGTGGGGTAACAAGCAACCTTCGAAGTTCTTCCGCTTCAATACAGAACGCCTTTATTTCAAAAAGTGCGATATCATCGAAGGTTTCACCTGTTCCCAATCTCTTAACCACACCAGAAATATCCCTGAGTTGACACAACCTATGCTTGAGATTATCCTTAAGAGAAAGGTTACAGGCGATGTACCTGGCTATTTCATCAAAAATTCTGAGTTCAGCTTCGATCTTTTCAGGATCGGTGAGATATTCAAGGGACTCAAGATGCTTCCTGCCCATAGGCGTGATTATATCGAGAGCGTTTTTGATATATGTGAAACCAATCTTTTCCGCAAAATCCCTTTCAATCACGTCAAATCACCTTCTTCAACGACATCGATAACCGGTACTCCCAGTTCCTTCTCCAGAAGCCCTACAAGCTCTTCCGAATTGAGCTTGTAGCCCTTTGGAGAAAGAGGATTAACGGTAACCGCCAGAAGATTTACCTGTTTCAAAACAAAGATCCTGCCACCAAGACGGAAATACCTATCCAATGTTTCTGGAGAAACGAAAACCTTTGTGTAATCTCTAACGATGATTTCAGGCATAGTTTTCCACTTTCTCTGAATAATGTTCCTTACAAATTTTTCAGAAAGTGATCCCGTCACGTATATACGTTTTCCCTTTAAAACATCTTCTTCCAGATCCCCTATTCCTAATAGCGTAGTCTTCATGGGAATTTTTTCAAGCTCCCCTTTATCGTCAACGAGCCACAGCGCTTCGATTACGCTGGAAAGTTTTCTCCGCAGTTCTTGGCTAACTTCAGGGAGTTTCATCAAATTAACCTTATGCTTCGTCTTTTTCAGAAGTTCGTATTTATTCAGGGATAATGCTGCTCCCGTTGCAAGAATAACACCGTCCGTTATAAACGGTGAAGAAGAGCTCAGCCTAAAAATCGCCCCGTCCACCAATACGGTAGTGGCACCCAACTTTATCATATCTTCTATCACTCGTTTAACCTGGGTAGTTGTTGAAGGTCCTGTAAGAATTATTTTCCCCGGTTCTAAAGCTTTTGCTAACACAATTCTTCCCAGTGGGGTAAAAATTTCACTAACTTCAAATATCTCGGCAAGAAATTTTTTCTCTTTGAAATGGCGTTCCGAAGTTGCAAAAAAGTTGCCCTCTCTGAGTATTATTTCAGGTTTTGGCGTCAACGTTACCTGATCGATACTTTCGCCATCCATTCCAATAGAAGTAACCCCAATTTTAGTTGAAGAATCACCGAGGTGCTTAACAATGAAATTAAGCACCTCGGTTTTTCCGGTATTCTTTTCCATTCCAACGATAGCAACGCTATCCAGATCTAGTATTTTTTTAAGGAGATCACGTGTTTTCATCGGTACTCCTTCTTAAAAGAAACTAAGATTCATCCCTGAACATAACCAGCGCTTCGCCATCAACGGCGATTTCTCCGTTGCTTTTGATCACCTGCGTCGACAATCTTATTCTTGATTTCCCGGTTATCTTTTCAAGAACTTCTACCCGAATGGTGATTTCTTCATCAAGATAGACAGGCCGTTTGAATTTTGCATCCTGCTTGAGATATATCGTACCTGGCCCCGGGAAATCTCTTCCAAGAACCGCCGAAACAAGACCGAGGATGAGGATTCCATGGGCAATTCTGCCACCAAAAATCGTACTCCTGGCGTACTCTTCATCGAGGTGAACCGGATTATCATCCCCGGTAATCTTCGCGAATTCTCTAATCATCTCGTCGGTGACCTTTCTTTTCTTCTCAAAAACTTTACCAACTGTTATGTCATCATACTTTCTGGCCACCCTTTCCCCTCCCTTCTTTCCAGCGGAGGATCCGCTCTTTTCTATCAAGATTAGCCGGTTCTATGTTGAGCTGCTTACCGTCAAGAAGGGCTGCAACTCCTTTGAGTTCGTATTTCTTCCTGTATTCAGAATCATCAACGTCGGTATCCGTTTCTTCCGGTTCATGATAGGTGGTTATTACTCCTTCATAGTTTCTGAGAACCACCGTTCTATCCGACTGTGAAACAACGTATTGTGGCATCACCCTGATCTTCCCGCCGCCACCGGGAGCATCAACAACAAAGGTAGGAACACAGAATCCCGATGTATGCCCTATCAACGATTCCATGATCGCTATACCTTTTCTGATAGAAGTTCGGAAATGACCTATTCCCTGGGAAAGATCACACTGGTAAATATAATAAGGCCTGACCCTTATCTTCACAAGCTGGTGAACGAGTTCCATCATTATGTAAGGACTGTCATTGACACCTCTAAGCAAAACGCTCTGGTTACCAAGTGGTATACCTGCATTTGCGAGAGTTTCACAGGCTTTTGCGGATTCAGGTGTAATTTCTTTTGGATGATTAAAATGAGTGTTCAACCAAATAGGATGATATTTTTTAAGCATCTTCACCAGTTCTGGTGTTATTCTTTGTGGAAGAACAACAGGCGTTCTGCTTCCAATCCTTATTATCTCCACATGTGGTATTTTCCTGAGTTCCTTCAATATGTATTCTAAAACAGAATCATCAACGAGCAGAGCGTCCCCACCGGAAAGCAAAACGTCCCTCACCTGCGGAGTTTCTCGAATGTACTCAATGGCTTTATCGATTTCCCTTTTGGTTCTCGGTTTGTCCAGCTGGCCGGCAAATCTCCTTCGGGTACAATGACGGCAATACATAGAACACTGATCGGTTATCAACAGCAGAACACGGTCAGGATATCTGTGAGTTAGGCCAGGAACCGGAGAATCCTCATCTTCGTGCAATGGATCAAGCATGTCCCATCTGTCAACAATGAGTTCCTTTTCAGTAGGAACAGCTTGCCTTCTGATAGGACATTTTGGATTGTCAGGATCCATCAACGTGGCGTAGTAAGGAGTAATAGCCATTCTAAGGGTTTTGAGGCAGTTTTTGATACCTTCTTCTTCTTCCTTGGTTATATTGATCACCTGTTTTAACTGTTCAACTGTGGTGATCCTATTCCGTACCTGCCATCGCCAGTCGTTCCACTCCTTTTCTGTGACATCCTTCCAAAGCGGTATTTTCTTATAGTCTCTCATACGCCCCCTCCGACTTTATGTTTTTTATATAAGTGTATCCCTGCAACAACCCCTCTTCTAAGCATATACGCTTTCAAACAATTCTCTTATTTTCGGTGCTTCTCTGAGAATATTCAAACTGAGTTCTGCATGACCCTTGGTGTAACCATTTCCGATTATCATTGTCACATCTTTGCCGACACCTTCAGCTCCAAGGGCCGCTCTAGTAAATGATGTTGCCATGCTGAAGAAATAAACTATCCCCTCGTCTTTGGTTATAAGAATAGAAGACATTTCTGTGGCTTCAACGTTGACATTGTTTATAACTACATCGCATAAGTTACCATTTGTGAGCTTATTGATTTCTTCAAAAACTTCGACAGGTTTTGTGGCGTCAAGCTGAAGGACGTGATGTGCCAGTCCAAGTTCTTCAATTCTTTTAGCATTTTGTTCGGATTTTTCAATAACAATTACTTTTCCGTCTTTTCCGGCATTTTTCATCGCCTGATAGGCACACAAAACACCAGACTTTCCGCCACCACCAATTATGGCAACGGTCATTCCCGGGTTGACCAGCTTGTTCACCTGTGCTGGTGCTCCAGCAACATCTAAAACCGCAAGGGCAAGTTTTTCCGGGATATCATCTGGAAGTACAGCGTAGATTCCACTCTCGAAAAGAATAGCTTTACCTTCTATATCTACCTGATCAGTATTCAGATTTATAGACTTTATCTTTTCTATTTTGAGTGGTGTGAGTGAAAGGGAAACAAGAGTTGCTACCTTGTCACCAACCTTTAAGCCTCTATCCTTAAGATCGGGGCCAATCTCTCTGACCACTCCAATGAGCATGCCACCAGAACCCGTCACAGGGTTCTGAAGCTTTCCGCGTTCGTTGACTATGTCCAAAATCATCTGCTTGATCTTTTCAGGATCGTTTCCACAAGCTTGTTTCATCTGGGTAAAGCTCGCAGAATCAACATTTAATGTTATGACATCAAGAAGAATTTCGTTGGAGTATATCTCCATAGTGTTGTCTATCTTCCATGCTGCTTGGGGCAACGATCCGACTGGCTCTATCACTCTATGAGTTCCAAAGGGACATCCTTTTTTCACAATTTCTACCTCCTGATACCAAGGATTTCTCTTGCTTCATCCGGGGTAGCGATCTCTCTACCAAGTTCCTTAGCAATCCTCACAATCCTTTCTACTAACTGTGCGTTTGATTTAGCGAGTTCACCCTTTCTGTAATAAATATTGTCTTCAAACCCAACTCGCACGTGTCCTCCCATAGCAATAGCATGAACAGCTAATGGCAGTTCGTAACGTCCGATTCCCGCAACACTCCATGTGGAACCTGGAGGAATACAGTTAACAAGATAAACAAGGTCCTGAATGTTTCCTGGTATAGCACCTGGTACTCCCATCACAAAATCGAAATGCAAAGGAGGTTCCAAAATACCTTTTTTCACCAATCTGAGAGCATTTTCAATCATTCCGCGTTCAAAAACCTCAATCTCAGGCTTTATACCACGTTTTTTCATTTCTAAAGCGAAACGCTCGATATACTCCTCAGGATTAGCGAAAATATCTTTGCCGAAATTGCAAGTTCCTGTTGAAAGCGTTGCCATTTCTGGGTTGAGGTAAAGTGGTTGAATTCTCTCTTCAACGGTGTGCCACACTGCTCCACCCGTAGATGGCTGCACGATGATGTTACATTTAGCTTCTATCTTTTCCTTTATCTCTCTATAAATTTCAAGTGACTGTGTAGGCTTTCCTTCCGGATCGCGTGCATGAACGTGCACAATGGAAGCACCAGAAAGATAACACCTGTACGCTTCTTCAGCTATTTCATCTGGTGTTATTGGAAGATTGGGTTGTTGTTTCTTGGTAACCTCCGCACCAGTCACCGCAGCGGTAATTATAAGCTTTTGCGTATCAACCACCTCGCTTTCGCTGTTTATCAAGCGGAACAACACAGGTTCCGGAAGCTCTACAAACTACTATCGGTTCTTCCAAAACCTCAGCAGCCGAATCGGAAATATCAGGTCTTGCGGTTATCACTTTTCTTGCTTCAAAAACCATTTTTCTCGAGGTCCTTCCAACCTCAACGATTTCTCCAATTGCTTCGATATAATCGCCCGCATAAACGGGAGCAAGAAATTCGATGTTGTCATAAGCTCTGAAAAGTCCCTCATCACCATCATGTCTTATAAGAAGCTCAGTTGCAACATCTCCGAAAAGTTGCAGTATTCTGGCCCCATCCACAAGGTTTCCGCCGTAATGAGCATCGTGTAGACTCATTCTCACTCGAATAATCGCTTTTTCCATTCACATACCCCCTTACTTTAATATTTTCTCAGTATATTTATATTTCAGCAATTACAAAAACAAACGTTTATAGCCAAAAGAATTCAGGAAATACGCTCTAAATGCTTTATGCTCGCTTATAATGTTCCATAATCCGCGCGTTTTTAGGAGGTCAATCAAAACTTTTATTGGGCAAATATTTGTTATATTATCGTTATAAGGTTGGTGGGATAATGAGTGGGTTCACTTATGACGCAATAGCAAAGATATATGATCTGCTTCTTTTTCCTCTCGAAAAATTTGGGATTGAAAAGCTAAGAAGAAGGTTTGTTCCCATGATTGAAGGTTATACTCTGGATCTTGCTGTTGGCACAGGGAACAACATAAAATATTATCCAGAGAGTTCAAAGGTCGTTCTCATAGATGCTTCCAGTAAAATGCTTAAAATTGCAGAGGAAAAAGCAAAAAAACAAGCGAAAAACGTAAACTTAAAATTTGTCCATTCGCGCCTTGAAAATCTACCTTTTCCAGACAACTTTTTCGACACTATCCTATCTATAGATGTTTTTTGTTCAGTTCAAGACCAACAAAAAGCTCTTTTAGAGGTCGAAAGGGTTCTTAAACCCGGCGGAAAGGCTATCTTTGTCGAGCACATGCTCACCGGGAAGCCTCTTAAAGACTTATGGTTATATTTGTTTAACGTAATAACTTATCCCACCGTAGGTTCATCAATGACTCGTAGAACTCTGCAAAACATAGAAAAAAGCGGTCTAGTTATTTTGAAGGTAGAGAACCTTCGGGGATCTTTCAAATATATACTCTGCACGAAAAACTGAACGGAAAAAGGAGCTGTATTTAAGACCTCTTCATTCCCACAAGTATCGTGGCAACGGTAACAACCTTTTCTTCTACCTTTGCTTTGCCTTCAACAGTCACTATCCCCATTCTTTCACGAACCAATTCAACCTCGTAAACGAGCCTATCTCCCGGTTTCACCTCTCTCTTAAATCGGGCTTTCTCAATCCCTATAAAAAGCGGTGTCCCCTGGGCTTCCTTCATAAGCAATACCCCGGCAGCCTGAGCTAGCCCTTCAATTATTAGAACGCCGGGATAAATGGGATAATCCGGAAAATGCCCCTTAAACACTGGATCGTCCTCCCGGATATCCCTGAACGCCACTATTTTTGATTCTTGCTCTTCAATTACACCATCAACAAGTAGAAAAGGATCCCTGTGTGGAAGTACCGACATAACATATTCTTTTCCTCTCAACATAACATCACCTCAAAAAAATAATAGCATTAAAATGTGGATTATGCGCTGTCCAGATTTCGTACGTTCAATATGGAAGTACCGACCGAATATCGAACGTTTTTTTGCTTAAAAAGCATGGCATATTGTTGCTATGAGTTAAGAGCACTCACAAAAACGAGTTGCAGAGATTATGGAGGGGATCAAAATGTCAATAAATGTTATTGGAACAGGGGCGTATTTACCGCCCAAAGTTGTTACGAACCAGGAATTAGCCACAATGCTAGACATTTCTCCAGAGTGGATTGAACGCCGAACGGGCATCAAAGAAAGACGATTTGCAACTGAAGATACTCTGCTATCTATGGCTGTAAAAGCATCTCTGAAAGCTCTCGAGAATTTTGATAAAAATGTTGATTTTATTGTTGCTCATTCATCTTCTGTGGAGGAAAGCTTCCCATCGCTCTCTTCCTCAATTGCCAAAGAATTGGGTATAAAACCCAAGCTTGCTTTCGATCTGGTTTCAGGATGCACTGGTTTTCTTCAAGCACTTTTAACAGCATCTTCTGCAATGGAACAATTCAATCTGAACACAGCTTTAGTTGTCGCTTCAGAACATCTAAGCAAACATCTCGATTTTTCCGATAGAGATACCGCTATCATCTTTGGTGATGGTGCCGGGGCCCTTCTCTTGGAAAAATCCACTGGTAACGACTTTATTATCGGCTACGATCTTGGAACCATGGTGGAAAGGAAAGACAGTCTTTCATTGAAAGCTGGAACAACAAGCAAGATCAAAATGCGAGGTACCGAAGTATTTCGTTTTGCCGTTCGTGCACTAACACGTTCCATAGAGAACTCACTCAAAAAGGCCGGAATCGGTCCGGAAGAGCTGGATTTCATCATACCACACCAGTCAAATTCAAGAATTTTGGAATCCGCAAACAAAATTCTACAAATTCCTGAAGAGAAGATCATTTCACATCTAACGTATTACGGTAATACCGGGTCGGCTTCTATTCCGATAGCAATAGATCTTGCTACAAGAGAAGGAAAATTACAGCAGGGTCAAAAAATACTCTTCACCAGTTACGGTGCTGGTTTATCATGGACAAGTTTGCTGGTTGAGTGGAGAACCGGGAAGGAGGAATGGAGTTGCATCTTAGAAACAGTATTTCAAGGTTACTAGGGATAAAATATCCAATTCTACAGGGAGGAATGGCCTGGGTTTCTACGGCGGAGCTGGTCTCCGCTGTCTCGAATGCTGGTGGTCTTGGAATAATAGCGGCAGGAAACTTAACTCCAGAAGAACTTGAAAAAGAGATTAAAAGAACTCGAGAAATGACGGATAAACCTTTCGGGGTCAACATAATGTTGTTGTCTCCTCACGTTGATTCTCTCATAGAAGTTGTATGTCAACAAAAAATACCTGTTGTTACCACAGGAGCAGGCAATCCCGGAAAATACATGGACACATTTAAGAACGCCGGTATAAAAGTTATTCCCGTGGTAGCTTCACCTTCTCTCGCAAAAAGGATGGAAAACCTTGGTGCCGATGCAGTCATAGCTGAGGGGATGGAAGCAGGTGGACATGTGGGAAAATTAACAACAATGGTTCTCATTCCACAGGTTGTGGATGCTGTTTCTATCCCGGTCATCGCTGCTGGAGGAATAGCTGACGGCCGTGGTGTTGCGGCAGCTTTCTGTCTCGGAGCTTCAGGAGTACAGATTGGAACACGCTTTGTTTGTTCACAAGAATGTACAGTCCACACTGAATACAAAAAAAGAATAGTAAAAGCAGGGCCTATGGATAGCGTTCTAACGGGTCTCAGTACCGGTCACCCGGTAAGATCTCTGAGAAACAAACTCACAAGAAAGCTTCTACAAATAGAAAAAAACGGAGCCTCTTTCGAGGAAATCGAAAAGTTGACCCTCGGATCACTTCGTAGGGCGGTTGTGGAAGGAGATATAGCTGAAGGTTCCGTGATGGCAGGTCAGATAGCCGGAATGATAAAGGATATAAAACCCGTAAAAGAAATCATCACTGATTTAATTGAAGAAGCCAATAACGTACTTGCCAGTCTCCACGGAGGTGTAACCGCATGAATGCATGGATATTCGCAGGTCAGGGAAGCCAATACGTTGGAATGGGAAAGGAGCTCTACAAACGCTATCAAACAGCAAAGAATATTCTGGAACAAGCAAACGATATTCTCGGTTTCGACATATTGAAACTCATGTTTGAAGGACCTCAGGATCAACTCACGTTGACCGAAAATGCTCAACCTGCCATTTTAGCCCATAGTTTCGCAATAGCTCAGGTTCTTGAAGAAATGGGAGTAAAATGTAACATAACAGCCGGCTTTAGCCTTGGTGAAATCACCGCCCTGACTGTTTCTGGAGTACTTTCATACGAAGATGCTCTTAAGCTAGCTCACTTGAGAGGAAAAGCGATGCAGTCACAGGTACCGGAAGGTGTCGGAAGCATGGCTGCGGTAATTGGCGTAGACAGCAAAAAAGCCGAGGAGATCTGCAATGAAATCTCTCCGGAAGGTGATCTCGTGGTAGCCAATTACAACTGCCCGGGCCAGGTAACCATTTCGGGTCTTAAAGAACTTGTTGAAAAAGCAGTGGAAAGGTTCAAAAATGAGGGCGCAAGAAAAGTGGTTCCGCTCAGAGTCAGCGCCCCTTTCCACACAAAATTTCTAAAACCTGTTGGAGATACCCTTTTAGACTTTCTCAACACTATCAACGTTTCCGTTCCAAAAATCCCGGTCATCTCGAATGTAACCACTGAACCCTATCCAGATGATACGAAAAAAATCAAAGAACTGGTTGCTTTACAGGCTTACAGCCCTGTGAAATGGGAACAATCCATCAATACAATGCTCGGAATGGGTGTGGAAAAATTCATTGAAATCGGTCCCGGTAAAACTCTCACCGGATTTATGAGAAGAATCAACAGAAACAGTTTTGCAAAATCCACTGATGGAACTGACTTAGAAGAATTGGCCAGAGAACTGGCGGATACATAAGTTTAGCAGTAATGTTTTACATATCACAGTTCAGATGTACACAACAGATAGTGGATAGCCCCATAAAATCATAAAACTTCTTAAGAAAGGAGCTGAAAAAAATGGAAGAAAAAGTAATTTCTGTTATTGCGGAGCACCTTGGAGTTGACAAGGAGGAGGTCAAACTGGATTCAAGGTTCGTGGAAGATCTCGGTGCTGACTCCCTGGATCTTGTCGATCTCGTCATGAAACTTGAGGATGAATTCGGCGTACAGATAAGCGATGAAGAGGCAGGAGCACTGAAAACCGTCAAAGACGCCGTTGAGTACCTGAAAAAACTGGGGGTGGAATAAATAAAATGGGGAGAAGAGTTGTAGTTACCGGGCTAGGCATCGTTAGCCCGATCGGAAACAACGTACCGGAATTCTGGAACTCTCTGGAGAACGGCATTTCCGGGATAGATTGGGTTAAAGCCTTTGATGCATCAGAATATCATTCAAAAGTAGCCGGAGAAGTTAAGAACTTTGATCCTACCCAATACATGGATCGCAAAGAAGCCAGACGAACCTCCAGATTCATTCAACTTGCGGTGGCAAGCGCTACGCAGGCTATTGAAGACAGTGGATTAAATCCTGATGAAATCCCACCATATCGCTCCGGGGTTGTTTATGGCGTTGGTATGGGGGCTCTTGACCTGATCGAAGAGCAACACAAAGTATTGTTGAACAAAGGGCCAAGAAGAGTGAGTCCATTCTTCATACCAATGACTATTTCAAATATGGCCTCAGGAACCCTCGCAATAAAATTTGGCTTCAAAGGGGTTAATATAACGGTTACCACTGCCTGCGCATCAAGTACCAACGCTATTGGTGAAGCCTACAGAATGATTCGAGACGGCATACTGGATGTAGCACTGACGGGAGGTGCGGAATCCACGATCACTCCTCTTGCATTTGCAGGATTTGGCTCAATGACCGCACTTTCTACCAAACCACCCGACGAAGCATGCCGACCATTTGATGCTAATCGCGATGGTTTTATCATAGCAGAAGGCTCAGCAACGCTTGTACTCGAAGAATACGAACACGCCAAAAAAAGAGGTGCAAAAATCTACGCAGAGATAGCTGGTTATGGTGCCACAGATGATGCCAATCACATGACAGCTCCAGATTTGGAGGGTACTTCAGCGGCTATGGCTATGAGACTCGCACTTGAAAGTGCGAAAGTGAATCCTGAAGAAGTAGACTACATAAACGCTCATGGAACCTCAACTCCATTAAACGATAAAACAGAAACCAGAGCAATCAAAAAGGTCTTTGGGAAGAGAAAAGATCTCAATATAAGTTCTACAAAGTCCATGCATGGCCATGCTCTGGGTGCCGCCGGAGCGCTTGAGGCAGTAGCGACGGTACTCGCCATAATAAATGAAACCGTTCCACCTACCATAAACCTAAAAACCCCGGATCCGGAATGTGATTTAAACTATACCCCAAATACCGCTGTTAAAAAGAAAATACGCTGTGCTCTGAGTAACTCATTTGGATTTGGTGGGCATAACGCTTCAGTACTCTTCAAAAGGATCTGAAAAGGCTGACCGGAATTCTCCGGTCGGTCTCTTTTTATTCCTAAAGAATCCTCTCATTCTTTCCTTTCGTCAAGGCAAGTACTCAATGAAATGGTTTCTTGATAACAGCTCTCAAAGTACGTATCTTCCTGAAAGCGAAATATACTATAATTGAGTTAACCACTAAATAAAGGAGGGGATTTCATGGGAGAAAAACTTCCAATAAAGACTGTCATGGCTATTATTGTCGATAACAGAAAAAATGTTGCCGAGAAGGTACAAAAACTATTAACAGGTTGGGGATGCCTGATTAAAACCAGACTTGGTTTACACGACGGGGTTCTGGATAATTGCTCTGACGTAGGTTTAATTATTCTCGAACTGGTTGGAAATTCCGAGCAGCATGAGGAACTCTGTAGAAAGCTCAACCTCCTCGATGGTGTCTCTGCAAAATATATGGATCTGTCATTTGAAGAAAATAGGTAAAGTTTGAGAACAGGTCTAATAGCATTGTTGTACCTCACAAGAGGAGGAATGTTTATGAGAAAAATTGTTAGCATCCTACTGCTATTGTTTTTATCGTACCCTTTATTTTCGCAGTTGGTGATTCATCAGGTTGATTCTTCTAAATTTCCTGAGGTTACTCTTTTTGTAAGTGGTGAGAAATTAGAGCTTGAGGAAATAGAAATTATGGAAGCGGGATCCACAGCTGAAATAATCTCTATAAAGACAGAAGCACAGGAAAAGAAGAAACCGGTTGACATCGTTTTTGTCGTTGATAATTCGGGTACAATGTATGATAAAGTGCAGATTGTTATAGAAAAACTAGGGGATCTGGTAAGGTTGCTTCACGAGAACGGTTACGATGCAAGATTTGCCGTTCTTGGATTTGGCACAGAGGTAAATAAAGAGTTTGTTGTTACCGGCGGGAGTCGGTTTACAAGCTCACCTGAGAAAACCATTGAACGTTTAAAAGAAACGATACAGTATCCCGGTGGCAAAGATGAGTGCCAGATACATGCTCTCTGGATCGCATCAAATTACGATTTCAGGAAAGATGCTTCGAAAATCCTGATCCTTCTCACTGATGAAGACACAACCCAGAACAAACTCAACGAGGTTGCGAAGCCGAAGCTGGTTGAAAATATAATCAAACGAAATTTGACAGTTTTTACGCTTCGTTATGATCCCGATCCGGTTTATGAAGAACTTGCTAAACTCAGTGGTGGACAGGTTTTAAGTTTTAAAAGCGAATTTTTTGAGGAGGCCTTGAAGAGGTTATTTACCTTCGCTGAATATTATTCCACTGTTACTTATATTTCCCCTTTGAGCTATCCTCTTGTGACTTTTTCGGAACCTAACCAGCTCATCCTTAAAAATATGCTTACCGGTTCGCAGGTTTCAGTAAATTACATGATTCCAGAAAGAAGTGATGTCAAACTTTCTATACTGGAGATAAATAAGAACTCATTCCCGGATATAGACGTAAAGGTGATTATAGAGAGTACCGATAAGTACATTCTAGAGAATATAAATGTTTTTGAAGATGGGATTCCTGTTGGGACAACTGAACCCCGATTGGTTTCTGAAAAACTGGTCAATTTCGTTGATGTTGTTTTTGTTTTGGATACTACGGGAAGTATGACGCAGGAACTCAACGGAATGGTTGAAAACCTTATAGAGTTTTCGAATATTCTTGAGAATTACGGTGTTCTTGCTAGGGTTGGGTTGGTTACCTTTGGTGATGAGATACGTTTAACCGCGGATTTAACCCCAAGCTTTGAAAAAATAAGGAGATTGCTTCAGAGTCAAACTGCTGACGGTGGTGGAGATGTACCGGAGATTTCCCTCGACGCACTTAATGAAGCTTTGAACATGAATTTTCTTGATAACTCCCAAAAGATTTTGATCCTTATAACAGATGCTTCTCCTCATATTGAAGGAGATGGCACGAAATTTTCTAGTACAACAATTGAGGAGACACGTAAGAAAATTCTTGCAAGTGGTGCAACGCTGATCCTGGTTGTTCCCTCTAACAAAGAAGAATTTGTGAGGTTGTCAGAAGATATTCCTGGTCAACTTCTTGATATTCACTCAGCAAAATCTTTTGGTGAACTCATAAAATTTGTGGCAAAACAGATTACGAGGCAGTATGATATCCATTACACGACTTCGAATCTCGAACCCAATACGGAAAGGGAAGTAATTGTTAGCTATGGACTTACCTGGGATTCAAAGGTTTATCTTTCTCCGGAACTGGTTACAAGTTCTCAAACCACCCCAACAGCAGTTGTTAGTGACTTTGAGATCAATTCCTTCACAGCCAAACCTTTTGTTGTTGAACCGGGTGGAATCGTCACCTTGAGGTGTCTTACATATCCGGAGGATGGATTGGTTTTCAACTGGAGTGCCGAATCAGGTACCTTCGTTGAATTTAGGAATAATACTGCAAAGTGGGTAGCGCCGGATGTTCCGGGATATTATAGCGTCTTTGTGATTGTTTCTGACGGAAGCGTTAAGAAGGTTGCTGAGGTAGTTGTTTTGGTAAGTGACAAATCGCCCTATGATTAAAAGTTATATTGGTTGTTACTCCGGGAGTTTTTTCTAGAGCTTTCTTTATATGTTTAATATATTTTGGATGGTTCCTGTTTGTGGATAATGGGAACCATTTTTTTATTAGTTATCATGGTTGAGAGATAGCTGTGGGAATTTTAGTTAAATCTCTGTGTTTTTGTCTTTCTATTACTTATTACTTATATAGTAATAGTAGTAATATAGGTGTTCAAAACCGTGTTCAAAACTTCTGAAAATTCGGTTGAAATTAATTTACCTACCATGTAGAAAACTCTTGAGTTTTGAACATATTATGTAGAAAAAGCCTGTAAATCTCTTCTGGTGTAAAAAAGCTCTATGTTCAAAACTTTTTCTTTCGAAAACAGCTTTTCATAAGTGTTTCGGAGATTTTGTACCCAGTTCCTGGAAAGAAACAAATATCGTTATGTTCAAAACTTAGAGCACGTGAGCATCATAACGTCTAAAATCGGCTCTAGAAAATAATTTTGTGCAGAAAAGTTTTGAACATAAATCTAAAGTCTCTATGGAAGCCAAAAATGGAAGTTTTATAGAAGATTTTCTACATGAAAAGTCGAAAAAATGTAGAAAACTCCGAAATGTGATTCCGAAAACAGGAAACTGGTTTCTCACGAAAAATCATCCATAAAGAAGCTGACAGAGTCTTTTATTATGCGTTTCTTGAAGAGAATTGAACTGAGATGACCGGAAGGGATCCATTTCAGTCGTGCATTCGGCAGAGTTTTGAAAAGCTGGAGGGTAGATTCTTTTGGAATGAAAATATCAAATTTTGCACCCAACAGCAGCACTGGTTGTTTTACAAAACGTGCATATGTTAAGGGATCGTATTCCAGACAGGATATAGGAGCACTATTAAAGGGAATACCGGGTCCTTTGAGTTTGCTGAGATATTCCTGATAGATTTCCGAGTGATAATTCAAGCATTTTTCAGGGTTACATGTTTGGTCTTCTTCATAACGTATTCTCAAAACCCTGGTGGCGAAACTCTTCCAGGTGATGTGATAGAAATTTCCACCGGTAACGACCAGAGACAGCTTTTTTACCGAGGGTTCGAGTGCTGCGGATATTGTCGAGATAAATCCTCCGAAACTGTAACCCATAAGGTATATGGGAGATGGATACCTGGACTTAATAAACTCTATACAGGTTAAAGCATCGACAACGGCGTTTTCGAAGCGGTCTCTCAAAGGATCCGTTCTTGGGTCTAAAAACAATTCTCCGGATTTGTAGCCGGCCGGGGTTCTGGCGAAGTGATACGGAAGAATCATCAAAGCACCGGTGAATCCATAGTTTGGGAAAGTTTGAGGAAACCATTTTAGGTATTTTAGATTTCGATGACCTGTGCCGTGTATAAAAAGAACGGTTCCTCTGTTACCGCCTTCGTAAACACTCAGAGGTATTCTGTCATTCTCCGGATAACCCGAATTGTAATTGGATTTCAGGATAAATCTATGTACGTTCTCTATTTTTTCATCTTGAATGATGTTTATTTTTCTTCCAAACCTTAAAGCAAACAGTTCTTCTTTTGTACTCATGAGATACTCTCCTTTGGTTTATAACAATAAGATATTCGGTCGACGTATAACTTTTCCATAGATTTCAAAGGTAAGTGAGGGCCATTCACTTTTTTCGGGATAAGAAAGTAGCTCTACATCATTTTCTCCAACCAGGATAGTATCTTCTGATTTAGTTCCGGTGATGGTTGGATTCCAGGCTACAACATTTCCTGGCCTCAGGGGGTAGTCTATATCTTTGGTGGCTATCAGTTCACGAGGATTGTATCCTGCCAATCCCCCCTGATGGTGTAACTTCCATTCTTCCGGTTTTCCCACTTTAGCATAGGCCTGTTTTAGCATATCAGAAAGCTGTGAAAGTTTTGTTCCGGGTATGGAATTGGCGATAGCAACGGCATCAACATAGCAATTATCCAGGTGCTGTTTTATGTATTTTTTGTTCTTTTCAAACATGATCGAACGAGTGCAAGAAAGTACAAGCCCTTTTTTTCTTGCGCAGATACTGACAAAGGCCTTTTTTCCGAGAGGAACCTTTCTTGAGAGATTATGGCGATAGAGAAGAGCACTTTCATCACCAAAAACGATGGTCAGCAAAGGTTCAATTCCTTCGGCAGCGAGACTATGATAAAAGCGTCCCTGAACTTCCAGTTCTGTAACATCTGGAGATAGTTTTCTTATTTCCCGGTTCATTATATGATCACAAATTCTGCCCAATTCCCGGTAAGTTTCTATCTCAGGCTTTGTGAGAACATATCTGAAGGGATCAATTTTAGACGCGACATTGATTGTACCGTATCGACCCGTATCTGACAAAATTTTTTTGTCTTCCAGAAAAGGCATAATAGCGGTTCTTTCACTCTTCCACCAATCATATTCGATCACTTCCAGTTCTTTCCATATCTCAGGGGCTATTTCTTCCTTTCTCAGCCGTTCTTTTTCTATATTGTCGACGAAAAGGTATATTTTTTCTCTAGTTAACAGAATACTGGCTACGCCCTCTACTGAGTTCAGGGTAATATGGTTTCTGCCCCCGAAGGTAAACCATGAAAAGTTATCACATCGACTGATAAGTAGCCCTTCGGCTCCTTCATTAGTGATGAAATTTCTTAGCTGTTCAACCCGTTGTGGGAAAAGCACCTTTTCACCCTCTTTTTCAGGAAAACCCCAAATATTTGTCGTTGGTATTATGATTGTCATGTTCCTTTATGTTAATTTTGCAGGTGGAAACTCTTGTATTTCTTATTCTACAGTATTCATTTGAGAACTACGTATATGAGATCATAATAAAAATCGACTACTCTATCTCAAAAAATGGGGTAGTCGATTTTTATTGTTGTTCCTTCAAACATCAATGGTTAAGGCATAATAGCGGTTCTTTCACTCTTCCACCAATCGTATTCGATCACTTCCAGTTCTTTCCATATCTCAGGGGCTATTTCTTCCTTTCTCAGCCGTTCTTTTTCTATATTGTCGACGAAAAGGTATATCTTTTCCCTAGTTAACAGAATACTGGCTACGCCCTCTACTGTGTTCAGGGTAATATGGTTTCTGCCCCCGAAGGTAAACCATGAAAAGTTATCACATCGACTGATAAGTAGCCCTTCGGCTCCTTCATTAGTGATGAAATTTTTTAGCTGTTCAACCCGTTGTGGGAAAAGCACCTTTTCACCCTCTTTTTCAGGAAAACCCCAAATATTTGTCGTTGGTATTATGATTGTCATGTTCCTTTATGTTAATTTTGCAGGTGGAAACTCTTGTATTTCTTATTCTACAGTATTCATTTGAGAACTACGTATATGAGATCATAATAAAAATCGACTACTCTATATCAAAAAATGGGGTAGTCGATTTTTATTGTTGTTCCTTCAAACATCAATGGTTACTGTAAGGTTTTAATTCTTTCATAACATCTTCCAGCCTGGCAATGAATATCCCTATGCAATAATCACTTACCCCACCGATCCACAGGAGATAGTCATTATATAAAACCAATCCATCACCGAAGATGACCATAGCTCTATCTCCATACTCTTCATTTAGGCCGGTGGGAAAAAGCAGGTAATCGCTGATTGCCAGAAGCTTACCATCTTTATCTACAAGGGCAAGTCCGTTTTTGTAGGACAAATTATCTTTCAGCACAGCGTGCCATCCAACCAGATATTCGTTGTCGGATATCTTTACTGTGTTTGTTGACCAACCAACTTTATGCTCCCATTTTTCTGGTAACAGTACGGGTTCTATACTCTCCGCATTCAGTGTCAGTGTTTCCATATCTGCTCTGGCACGCCAACACGCAAGTGTGTCCTGAACCTCTATTCTGATGAGCATTGTTGCGTCATTTCCATCGATGTTTATAAAAGCGCTGTCTTTGTTAGATACCGGAAAGAAATCTTCATTACCGTTGCTTATTTTAAAATATCCTCTTCTTTTTAGCTCGTATGTATCTGTGAACTCCGCAAAGCCAAGAACATCTCGCCTGGTTAACTTGTTGTTTTCACCGTAGAAGTACCCTTTACCTGTGTAGAGCATGTACAAATTATCATCATTTAAGGAAACTCTCGCATCTTCACACCCAAGGAACTCCCACAAATGTTGTGGCCACAGAATTATCTCTGTTTCTATTGGCTGGTTTATCTTGCCTTTTATCACTTTCTCAATATCCAGTGAGATTGCTCCCACGCTTGAGGTGTATTTATAGTAGTCGAATATCAGTCTTGGAAAAACGTGGAGCATTCCATTTTTTTCCAGTGCTCCGGGGTTAAAAACAGCGATAGGCTTTGACCTTATGTAGTTTTTCACGTACAAATCTTCTGGACCTATGTAGTACCTTTCTTCAAAAACATTGCTTGATCTCTGGTTTCTTATACCAGCTGCACAGCTTTCAAGTTTTCTTTTCAAATTTTCTTCAATGTTTATCATTGTCTCCTGACTTCTCCTTTCTTTAAGGAATGTACGGTTCGGTTGGAGATATGAGTTTGAACATGTATATGGTAGTAATGTTATCCTCAGGAGCGAAATACATCACATCTTTGTGATATGAAAAACCTTCGCGGGATAGTGTGTTTCTGTCAGTCTTGCAACTGGTAAAGCCTGTTTCAACTCTTTTCACTACTTTTCCGGTTTCCAGATCCAGCCAATCAACCATTCCAAAGATATCGTCATATCCATGGAAGTAAGGATAACCGAATATGTATCCATCAGGATCTTTATAGGGTTTTCGTGTATCACCATTGCACAATAACAGTCCACTTTCAAAATCATAATGAATGTCCTGATAAGCGCATATGTACCCCATTTTCTGTGTGATACCGGGATTCAATATTTTTTTGATTACTTTCCCTGAGAGATCAGTGATATATATGTACAAAGAATCCCAGTTGGCAAGATAGAGTCTGTCCTTGCCATTGGAAGCCACGGCACCTATATGATCACCGAAGTTTATTTTGTCAGCTATCTCCATGGTTTCAGGATCTATTTTGAATATTATGGTTGGTGATTCTCGTCTGTAACCAGCGGCAGGGGCCCAGAGATAATTTCCATCATGGTATATGCCACCAACATGTATTGTGAGTTCACCGATAGCATTTTCATTTGTTAAGTCCAGGACTTTCACAATTTCAAGAGAGGATCTGTCGATTTTCCAGAGCCACCCTTTGTTGTGTATTTCATCAACGGAACTGAGATAGTAATGCTCGTCAGTAACTGCCAGCCCTTGAACATGGTAAGTTATAAAAGGGAGTTCAACATTACCAAGTGGTTTAAGATTTGACGCACTGAGAATGGGGAATCCAAGTGATGAATCTGAACCCCTGCTCATTACTTAAATCTCCTCCTCTTTTTGAGTACTTAAGTTTTTCTATAAGGACCCGGATATTGCATTTTTTCGGTGGTAATTCTGGCTGCAAATTTAGTTGCAGTAGCGATATCAAACTTTGCATAGCCAACAATAAAAGCCGCTGTGCAGGTATCGCCTCTACCTGTTCTTCCTTCTAGCTTCCATTCCCCAAAAGGAGCTTCGTAGAATTTTGAACCATCATAAACACACACACCAGCCGAATGGGTAGCGATGACCATTGAAGGCCCTGTTTCCTGGATGGTTTTTACGGCTTTTTTGAGATTATCGATGCCTGTTAGAATCCTGGCTTCATTCACGTCAACTTTGAAAAGGTCAAAGTATTTTAAGTATTCTTTTTTTCTCTCCCAGTCTCTGTAAACCATCTGACCATTTTCAATATTTCGCAAAAAGCCCTGTGCATCTCCAGCTAAAAATTTTGTTTTTTTCCTAATAACTGGAATGAGTTCTTCAGGAAATTCACCATGCCATAATGGATTTATGTGTACAAATTCTTCGTTGAGATCCTCTAATTCTTCTGCTTCAAACGGTGCGGCGAGGGAAAGTATTCTGCTGTATCTGTCATCCGGATTTGTCGTTGGATAAACATTCTCGATACTGGTGGAAGAAGGACTTGGTAGGAATTGAACTTCAACACCGGTTTCTTCCATCGTTTTGAATAAAGGTCTATCATCGGCAGAACATTTTGTGTAAACCATTGCATTTTCTCCAAGATTGGTGACGGCGATACTGCCAAAAAACACGCCGCCACCAGGAACGATACTTTTCTTACCCAGAACAACATTGATATCCTTTGATACGTGCCCAACAAAAGAAATTTTCACGATGATTCCTCCATTCTTTTCCGAATGCTACATCAGCTTTTCCCGAAGGAATTTGAGAGTTTTCGCATACTCATCTTCAAAACGATCTTTGCTGTTCATTTCTACTGTAACCACTCCATCAAATTGTGAAGCTTTTATCAGTGAGAATACCTCATCAAAGGGAATAGCTCCTTCGCCGGGTGGTAGGTGAAGGTCACCTATTCCGTATGTAAAACTGAAGGATTCATTGTTAGAAATGTTTCGTAAATGAACAGAGGGCAACTTGCCGAAATTATCATGAACATGGAGTTCAACAGCGTATTTCAGACCGATCTCGATTTGTTCGAGAAAATCCACTTTGAAATAATTACATGCCAGGAAAAGATGCCCAATATCCATAACGACCCGCAGAGCTGGATGATCAACCAGCTCTATAAACCGATTTACATCTGACATGGTTTGTGTAAGATTCTCTGCACCTATCAGTATTCCGTACTTGTGTGCAATATCGGCGAGTTGTCTGAGATCTTCAATCTCGGCGGATTCCTGTTCTTTTTCGGTGATTTCCGAATCGGGATAGAATTCTCCAAGATGATAAACGATAACTTCGGCACCTACTTCATGTGCAAATTCGATAGTCGCTTCCATGACCTCTCGATGTGATACATCCATTTTGTCCTTCAAATTCACTGGATCAGGAGTGTGAACGGTGTATCGAAACTTGAATCTGGATAGTATCTTTTTAATTCGTTCCACCTGTTTGCTTCGTATCTTACCCCAGTAAATTACATCGAGGCCAGCAGGTGGAAGTTCAACATAATCGAAACCTACGGACTGAAAAAATGCCAGTTCATTTTCAAACCTCGCGATTGATCCATTAATCCTTTTAGTGTCCACATTTATACCTATCCCTTTGATCATCTCAAAATCAGTCCTCCAAAAACGTTTGTGGTTGTTTTTTATATAGCCTCAGGACTTAAAGAAAATGGATTCCCCTGTTTCCGCATCGAAAAGGTGATAATTATCGAGACTGATATTCATATATATTTGATCACCGGGATGCAGATCCATACGTTCTTCAGTAAGTACTTTGAAGATCACGTCTCCAATTTTGATGTTGTAGATGATCTCTCTTCCCAGAGGTTCCAATATGTAGACAACGGCTTTGATCGAATTTTCGTCCAGTGGTTTTGGGGACAGTTTGATATGCTCAGGACGAATTCCAAACTTCAATTTCTTGCCGATGAGTTTTTCAAGTTTTTCTGCTCGTTCTTTTCTTGTTTTGAGCTTTATACTGCCGTTTACAACGTAGAAGCTGCCGTTTTCCAGAATTACCGTTGCATCTATGATATTCATAGCGGGTGTTCCCACAAATTTTGCTACAAAAACGTTGGCAGGTTTGTTATAAATATTCTCCGGAGTATCGTACTGTTGAATCTTTCCCGTGGAGAAGACAGCAATTCTATCGGCCATGGTCATTGCTTCAACCTGGTCATGGGTAACGTAAACGGTGGTGATTCCAAGATCATGCTGAAGTTTCTTAATCTCCGCACGCATATAGGCTCTTAAAGCTGCGTCGAGGTTAGAGAGTGGTTCATCAAAGAGAAGGATTTTTGGCCTTTTAATCAACGCGCGTGCAATAGCGACCCTTTGCTGCTGTCCTCCAGAAATTTGGTGAGGTTTCCTGTCTAAAAGTTTTCCTATGTCAAGATTTTTGGTTACTTCTTTAACTCGACGATCGATTTCATCCTTTTTAACTTTCATTGCTCTCAGTGGGAACGCTATGTTATCGTACAGAGTCATATGTGGATAGAGGGCATAACTTTGAAAAACCATCCCAATTTCCCGATCTTTTGGAGGTACATCGTTCATTAAATAACCATCGAAAAAGATCTCACCCTTTGTTGGTTTGTAAATTCCAGCGAGCATTAACAGGGTTGTTGTTTTACCACAACCAGATGGACCCAGAAACACTGTGAATTCCCCATCTTCAACATCAAGGTTTATTCCATCAACAGCTCTAACTTTTCCAAAATGTTTGTGGAGATCTTTAAGAACGATACGTGCCATAAACTCACTCCTTATCTTTATCCTTTCGTACCGGTTATATTGACTTCTAACAGGTATTTATTCGTAAAGAGGTAGAATACGAGTGTTGGGAGCATGTAAAACAAAGATACTGCTGTAAGAAGACCATAGTCGACAAACCTGAAGTCTCCGATTACACCTTTAATTAGCCTTGATAATGTCCAGGTTTGTTGGTCGAGAATGAAAGTGTTGATAAAGATGAATTCTCCCCAACCGGAGAGGAACCCAAAAATCGCGGTCACGGCAAGACCGGGTTTTACCAGAGGAAGAATGACTTTGAAGAAAACCTGGATTCGAGAATAACCGTCCACTACCCCAGCCCATTCAAGTTCCCAGGGCAGTTGATCGTAAAAGCCTTTCATGATCCAGGCCCCCCATGGGATTTCCAGTGCTGCCTTTAGTAATATTACTCCCCACAGGTTGTTAATGAGTCCTAAAACCTTAAGAACGTAGTAAATAGCTACCAGAAGTGACACGGATGGGAAAGAATGAAGAACCAGTATCCCCATCAGCATCGTTCGTCTACCTTTGAATTTGAAACGTGAAAGAGCATAACCAGCGAAGCTTGTGATGAATAATTCCAGGAACATGACCATTAAAGCTACGATAAGCGTGTTGAGTGTGATATGCCATATATTTGGATAGCCAGCGATTGACTCCCAGAGAAATCTCCAGTTGTGAAGGGTTAACTTTGTGGGAATGATTCCGTACTTCATATTTTCAGAAAAAGAACTCAAGAAAAGCCAAAGGTATCCGAGAACAATTGGGAGACTTACAACGATTAGAATGGTGTAGATTACCAGGCTTGCAATTTTCTCTTTCTTTCTTTGAAAAAAGGTGATTTTATATGTTCTTCCTGTCGTTTTTTCCATCATGCATCAACCTCTATCCGTGGTTCTTGAATCATTTCCTTGAATCTGAATATTTTCAAATACACCAGAGAAGCTACCAGACCAATTACTACCAGTACTAATGAAAGAGCTGCTCCGAAACCAAATCTAAAGTTTTCAAAAGCATTATGGTATGTGTAAAGTGCCCAGACTTCTGTTGAGAACACAGGGCCACCGTCGGTGATTATGAGAATGTATTCGAAGGATGTAAGAAGTGATAACGTTTGGTATGCCGTTGTAAAAAGGATCTGCCATTTTAGCAATGGGAGAATGACCTTTCTTAATCTGTAAAACCAGCTGGCTCCATCTACACTTGCTGCATATAAATAATCCTTTGGAATAGATTTAATCGCAGAGGTAAATAAGATCATTCCAAACGAAGCACCAACGAACCCGTTGGCGATGATGATAATGAGCATAGGATGTTGCCACAAGAAATCAATAGGTTCTACCCCGTTGAAAAGGGCTGAACGTATTCCATTTATCAAACCGTACTTTGTGGGATCGAAGATCCACAGCCAGAGCAATCCATAAACGACAGATGGAGTTAATCGGGGCATCATCCAGATGAGCCTGAAGATGGTGCCACCACGATCTCCTATACTTGTCGTTAAAATCGAAAGAACAAGAGACAAACCGACATTGAAAAATGCAAGAGTAAAAGCGACATATATGATCGTGTTCTTGATGACTCCCTTGATCATGAAATCTCTAAACATGTCTATGAAGTTCTGTATCCCCACGAAATCCCAGTTGAATCTATAATCCATCGAGGTTAAAGATAGAATAACCGTTAAAATAACCGGTATGAAAAAGAATACCACGGTAAGCAGTAATGCTGGCATAATAAAGGTTGCCAGTGTAAAACGGGTTTTTAATCTGGATCTTTTATAAACGACTGCTTTGCTTTTCATATGTTGACGTGCAACAAGAAGCACTTCCTCCCTTCAAAAAGAGTCCAAAAACAAGGGAAATAACCCCGCACACTCAAAACGAGTGTGCGAGGACGGGAAAGAACGGTGATTACTTAATTATTACTTCATCCTTTAGCTGGGCTCTCAAACGCTGAACTACCCATTCTACGGCAAATTTAGGAGTCATCTTTCCGGATTCAAGACCGGTCATAGCATCGAATATGATTTTGTTGTATTCATTGAATCTGTCGTTGTTAGGAGCGAATGTGGCGTAGGGCAGGAGTTTCTTTGCGGTGTCGGTTAAGAAATCATCTTCCGCGTACATTGGCAGTGAAAGTTCAGCATATCTGATTGCCAGGTGACCGCTGTTTACTGCGTGAATTGCGTTCAACCTTGCATCGGACGCGAGAAGAATAAGTAGTGTGGCAAGTTCTGGATATTTTGATTTTGATGTAACCATGTATGCAACCGGATGGGAAATGGTGTTACCGGGTTTCCCTTTTTCAGCGCTGGGTACGAGAGTGTAGGTAAACTTCGCTTTTATATCTTCTTTTGTGTAACCGAACATATTCATCCATTCGGCAACGTTCCAGGTTCCTCCGAGGTAGAAGAGTACGTCT
This sequence comes from Kosmotoga sp. DU53, assembly GCF_001639905.1. Classification (NCBI taxonomy): domain Bacteria; kingdom Thermotogati; phylum Thermotogota; class Thermotogae; order Kosmotogales; family Kosmotogaceae; genus Kosmotoga; species Kosmotoga sp. DU53. The sequence goes on from NZ_JGCK01000033.1 coordinate 53,421, forward strand.
CCTTCGGGACCAGCAAAGGATCTGTGTATTGTGTTCCATGGTGTACCGATGAGGTTCTTTGGAGTGACTTTGTAGGTATTGCAAATGTCATAGAAGAACTGGAATGCTTTCAAATAACCGGCCTTGTCGAATACCAATTTACCCTGATCGGGATCATAATACTGAACACCGAAGGAATTGAAGATCTGGAAGTAATCCACACCGGGTTTTGGTCTGTGCCAGATTCCCCACTTAACGACTCCTGCTTTGATTGCTTCCTGTGATATCTTCACGGCGTCGTAAAGTGTGTATTCACCAGTGGCAAATTTTTCCATCATGTCAGCTATTTCTTCTTCAGTGTAACCCATAGCCAGAAGTTTGTCTTTTCTTGCGTAGAAAGGTCTTGCTTCAGTGTCCTGTGGAACACCATAAATCTTTCCTTTGAATTTCATGGCTTCCCACAGTGACGGAATAATGTCGTAGAATCCAAGATTCCAGAACTTTTTGATGTATTCGTCAAGGGGTCTGACGTATCCGGCTTTTGCCCACATGCCGATATCGTCATGTCCACTTGTGATGATGTCCAATTGCTGATCCGGGGATTGGAAAGCGATTAACGCTCTCTGTTTGTAGGAAGACCAATCCGTCGAGTCAAAAGAAGATACGAGTTCGATTCTTATGTCCGAACCTGAAGCCTCCAGCATAGCATTGAGCATTTCGGCTGCTCTATCGAGGTTCAGCTTTCTGTTGATGGATGGATCATCTGGTCCAACAGTCCAGGCAACAAGTTTAATTGTTTGAACCGCAAGCAATGAAGTCCCCAGCATAAGCAACAGTACTAACAACCAAAAAGACCTTTTCATAAGTAATTCCCTCCTTCTTTCAATTTTGATAAACAATCCAAAATAAAAGCACCCTTTCTCCACGGAACCTATACATGGCTAACCCTTTTGATTTGAACCGCGTTCGGATCCCCCCAAGTATCACCTCCTTAAATTGGTGGTAATAGGAGTTGTAGTACAGCATCAACATTCACGAAGCTTATCTCGTCGTACCAAAGCACTTAACCCAGCGCAGTTTTTTCTATTTCCTCTATCCTGACAGGCCTTTTTTCTTTAGCGGATAATGTTGCTGCTTTGGCAATGATGATAGCTTTGAGTCCATCATTCCCGGTGACAGGCAATTCTTTGTTCTTTGTTAGAGCGTCAATAAAGTTCTTCATCTCTTCCTCGAAAGATTTCATGTATCTTTCGAGGAAGAAATATAGGGGCTTGTCACTTGAAACACCCTCTTCAGTACTAACTACAACGTTTGTCGGTCTGTCATTTAAAGCCATTGCGTTTCCTCTGGAACCGAAAACCTCAACTCTCTGGTCATAACCATAAACGGCTTTTCTACTGTTATCTATGAGACATGTGGCACCATTCTCAAATTTGAGGACTACAGCAGCTGTATCAAAGTCTCCAGCCTCTCCGATTCTCGGATCGACCATTACACCTCCAACAGCATAAACTTCGGTTACCTCACTACCTACAAGGTATCTGGCCATGTCGAAATCGTGGATAGTCATATCCATGAATATGCCGCCCGAGCTCTTTACATAGTCTATCGAGGGGGGATTGGGATCTCTGGATGTTATATTCACTATGTGAACGTTTCCCAGTTTTCCATCTTCGATGAGTTTCTTGATTTTCCTGAAATTATGGTCGAAGCGCCTGTTGAATCCTATTTGAAGTTTTACGCCGGTTTCCTCGACGACCCTCAAAGCTTCTATCGTCTTTTTAAGATCCAGATCAATTGGTTTTTCGCAGAAGATATCTTTTCCCGCTTTTGCTGTGGCAACAATCAAATCAGCGTGAGTGTTAGTTGGACTACAGACAACAACTGCATCAACTTCTGGATCCGCTATGACTTCGTAAGGATCGGATACCACTCTTTCTATACCAAACTCTTTCGCCCATTCTTTTGTTTCATTTACAAGGGGATCGGCAATGATAGTAACCTCGGCATCAGGAACATTTTTAACGAGGTTTTCGATATGTATCTTTCCGATTCTCCCGGCACCTATAACCCCTATCTTCACTTTGCTTTTCTTCGCCATATCTTTCTCCTCCTAAAATCCCAGTACACTGGATAGATAATTCCTGGCTTTTATTGCGTATTCAAGTGGTGGCGCAAGCTTCGGATCCTGTTCGGCTTCGACAATAATCCAGCCCTTGTAATCTATTTCATCCAGTGCTTTTACGATTGGAACAAAATCAATCGTTCCGTCGCCGGGGACAGTGAAAACCCCGAGTTTAACAGAATTTAGAAAACTAAGATCATCTTTGAAAGAGCGTTCCATTACGTCTTTTCGTAAATCTTTGAAATGAACGTGTTTAATTCTTGGGCCAAACTCTTTTATTAATTCAACAGGATCTCCACCAGCGAAGACCATGTGACCGGTATCTACAAGGAGGTAAACGAGTTCTGGATCAGTGAGTTCCATGAGTTTTCGGATTTCTTCGTAAGTCTGAACGCCTGTACCCATGTGATGGTGGAAAACAATTTTCATACCTTTTTCCGCAGCCAGTTTTCCCAATTCATGAAGTCCATCCACCAGTTTTTTCCAATCCATGTCACTGAAGATAGGTTTTGCGCTGTGCAGGGGGGTGTTTATCTCCCCCTGAATAGATTTTCCAGTCTCAGAAACGACAATAACTTTTGCGCCCATTGCATGGAGAAAGTCGCGGTGTTTCAGAAAGGCAGTATAGGTTTCTTCGGGATCTTTGGTGGTAAAGAAGGTGCTGAACCAGGCGCTGGCTACCTGAAGGCCTCTCGGTTCAAGAGCAGCTCTTAATACCTCAGGATCTCTTGGGAATTTGTTTCCAACCTCACACCCTTCAAATTTTGCTTCTGCCATTTCGTCGATGCATTGTTCAAAAGGAATATCTCCACCAAGTTCTGGCATGTCGTCGTTGGTCCATCCAATCGGAGCAATTCCTAACCCTATATCCTCTCTTACGACCACAAGAACTCCCCCTCGATTACCATTTTCTGGCTTTCTTCATGTATTTCTGGTTTTCTTCAAAGGCTTTCCTTACGGTATCACTTTCTGAAACCTCTGCAACGCCAACTCTCCACCAGGACTCATAACCTCCTGATTGCGTGCCGGGAAGTACCTTAACGTCTATAAGAACACTTATGTCTTCTTTTCTAGCTTTTTCGAGAGCGTCTTTCAGTTCTTCAATAGTTCTTGCCGTGTAGGCTTTTGTGCCAAGACTTTTTGCTATACCTGCGAAATCGATCTTCATATAGTCTCCATCAAGTTTTCCGGTGGTTTTAGAACGATAACGTAATTCGTTTCCAAAACCTGTTTTACTTCCATGTCCTTTTTGCAAGCTGTTTATACTCTGGAAGCCTCCGTTGTCGAGAATTATCACGTTTATCTTTTTGCCTTCTTGAAGACTGGTGATGAGTTCGGAATGGAGCATGAGGAAGCTTCCATCGCTCAGAAGTGCGAATGCCTCTTTTTCGGGTTCAGCCATCTTAACACCGAAGGTACCGGAAACCTCGTAACCCATACATGAAAAACCGTATTCCATGTGATACGTCTTGATTCCCTTACATCTCCAGAGTCTGTGGAGATCTCCCGGTAGACTGCCAGCGGCAGCAACAAAGATGTCATTTTCTGTCGCGAACTCATTTATGACACCAAGTGCGGCTGTTTGAGGAATTCCTTTATCAGATCTCAAAGAATAAAGTCTATCTACCTCACGATCCCACTGAGCTTTGAGTTCTTTCAGCCTTTCTTCGGAATGTCCGGAGCGATAGCTTTTCTCCTTAAGGATTCTTGTGAGTTCTTTAAGGGCAAGTTTTGCATCAGCATTCAAATACTCTGCATCCATTTTCAGACCATCGAATGGATTTACGTTTATGCTCAAAATTTTGACATCCGGATTCTGGAAAGCTGTTTTGGAAGCAGTTGGGAAATCCATGAGGCGCGTACCGATAGCTATAATCAGGTCTGCTTCTTTTGCAAGAATATTTGCAGCCAGGGTACCGGTAGTTCCGACGCCTCCCATATTTAAAGGATGATCCCACAACATAACGCTCTTACCGGCCTGCGTTACGCTCACCGGAATGTTGAAGGCTTCCGCAAATTCTCGAAGCTCTTCTACTGCTAGTGAATAATGCACACCTCCACCGGCTATGATCAAAGGTTTCTTCTTTTGAAGGATCAAATCGACAGCTCTCTCAAGAGCGGGTAGAGAAGGTGGACGGCGGTCTATATGATGAACCCTCTTTTCGAAAAATTCGACCGGGTAATCATAAGCTTCTCCCTGAACGTCCTGTGGAAGACAGAGGGTAACCGCTCCTGTTTCGGCTGGATCTGTAAGAACCCTCATTGCATTCAGAGCAGCGGACATAAGCTGCTCAGGCCTTTCTATCCTGTCCCAGTATTTGCTTACAGCCTTAAAAGCATCATTAGACGTTATTGTTGGATTGTAAGGCATTTCAATTTGTTGAAGAACGGGATCGGGTTGTCTGTCAGCGAAAGTATCTCCCGGTAACAACAAAACAGGAATCCTATTTACGGTGGCCGTTGCAGCTCCGACAACCATATTAAGTGCTCCAGGACCAATGGAGCTGGTACAGGCGAATATTTCGAGGCGGTTTTTTTGTTTTGCATAGGCGGTAGCGGCATGAACAATGCCCTGTTCGTTGTGTCCCTGGTAGAACGTTAAAGAAAGATCCTTCATATTTTCCAGAGCTTCACCGATACCAAGAAGGTTACCGTGGCCAAATATACCGTAGACCCCTTTGACAAATTTGTGTTCTTCCCCGTCCAATTCAACATACTGAGCATCAAGAAATTTCAGTAAGGCTTGAGCCGTAGTCAACCGAATTGTTTTCAAGGATCATTCACCTCTCTTTGTCCATATGGGCGCATTCTTGTTCATGACCCATGTATGTTCTGGTTCGAAAACCGGTGTTATGTAAGGATTATCATCAAGATGGCGAATTGCCCATATGTAATACATTGCATAACCAGGAGCACTTACCTGAGGGTGTGATAGATCGTTTAGTATTTTCACTGTGTAGCCATTTTTGACTTTAAAAACTTCATCTCCAAGCATCGCGAAACCAAAACCCTGTTCGGGTAAGAAACGGTAGTGATAGATTTCTGGTTGAGGATGGTGATGTGGCGGGTAACTCGACCATTTACCCGGAAAATTCACAACCTCGCCAAGAACCAGTTTCGCGTCTGGTGCGTTGTTTATGTCGAATATAGTTCTGACTATACGGGTTGAGGTTTCCTGCATGGTACCCTGCCCGCGGTATTCGTCTTCTACATCGTATGGGGTGTACAAACGCGATGGAAAAGTTTTATCGTTAGTCGTGCGAACGATCGCGATCTCCGAATCACTCACAGCCTCGATCTTCACGGGAGTCTTTTGTGGGACGTGCAAACACGTTGGGCCTTCATCAAAAAGGGAATTTCTTTTTGCTTCTCGTTTCTCTTCATTGAAAAAGAAAATAACATTTCCACTTAGCAAGAGAAATGCACGTTCTTTCGGAAGGGAACATTCATAGGTTTTACCAGCTTCGAGACGCAAGATGCCAAAATCCATCATGGTATTTCCAGATGCTTCTCCTTCCTCTGTAATTGACGTATATCCCCATTGAAAAATTCCATCTGGTTTGAGTAGAAACATCACCATCCGCCCCCTCTGAAATTCACACGAGTTCTCTCATTTTATTTCTTATGGCCTCTCCTACTTCCTGGGTAGTTGAATTTCCGCCCAGATCTACGGTCAGGTATTTTCCTTCCTCTGTAACTGCTTCCATAGCATCGAATATCAATTTGGCAGCTTCAGGTACTCCCAAAAAGTCAAGCATCATGGAAGCGGCCCATATGGCTCCGATAGGATTTGCTATTCCCTTGCCTGCAACATCTGGTGCGGAACCATGAACGGGCTCAAACATGGAAGGATACTTTCTTTCGGGATTGATGTTGGCACCGGGTGCTATACCGATGCTTCCCTGCATTGCGGATCCTAGATCCGTTAGAATATCCCCGAAAAGATTTGATGCAACGACCACATCTATCCTTTCAGGATGCAAAATGAAGTATCCAGACAAAGCATCAACATGCATAATCTGCGTTTGAACGTCTTGGTAATCTTTGGCAACTTCGTTGAAAACCCTGTCCCAGAAGACCATGCTGTAATTCAAAGCGTTAGATTTTGTGGCGGATATAAGTTTTTTCTTTCTCTTTCTTGCCAGTTCGAAGGCATATCTCATAACTCGTTCCGTTCCAAAACGCGTAAATACATTGGTTTGCAACGCGATTTCGGATGCAGTTCCCTGATACGCCAGACCTCCAACTCCGGAGTACTCCCCTTCAACGTTTTCCCTGACGACAACGAAATCTATATCCTCAGGGCCTTTTCTCAGGGGGCCCTGTACGCCCTTCAACAACTTTATCGGTCTCAGGTTTATGTATTCATCGAATTCCTTTCTTATAGGCAGAAGCAGTCCCCACAATGACACATGATCCGGTACACCTGGGAATCCGACAGCACCAAGGTATATAGCCTCGTGATCTTTCAAGATTTTTAGACCGTCTTCTGGCATCATTCTTCCGGTTTTTTTGTAATATTCACAGCCCCAGGGCAAATGAGTGTATTCAAAATCAAAGCCACCGTGGAGTTCTTTAGCTGTTTCAAGGATTTTTAGCCCTTCGTTAATAACATCTACGCCTATCCCGTCACCCGGTATTACCGCAATTTTGTACTTTCTCATTACATACACCTCTTCTTTCTGGAAAGAACTTTCTTTACGCTTTTAACTATATCGTTGGAAGTCAGCTGGAAGCGCTTCTTGAGATAATCAACACTACCGACTTCGCCGAAGAGATCTAGAACACCAACCCTTTCCATAGGAACAGGACAATTTTCTACAAGAACCTCAGCAACAGCGGAACCAAGACCGTTATGGATGTTGTGATTTTCTGCGGTGACGACGGCTCCTGTCTCCTCGGCACATAAAGTAATGAGTTCTCTGTCGATGGGCTTGATGGTGAATATGTTCACCACTCTGGCGTCAATACCTTCTTTCTCAAGGATGTCAGCAGCGTCGAGAGCTTCAGCTACCATAATGCCTGAGGCTATTATCGTTACGTCTTTTCCATTACGTAAGATGATGCCTTTGCCTATTTCAAAGGTTGAACCTTCTTCGTATATTTTCACCGGGAACTTTCTGGAGACCCTGACGTAGAAAGGTCCATACGTGTATGCGATATCTTTGAGAATGCCTTTCATCATGACGTTATCAACAGGTTCAACAATAGTCATGTTGGGGATTCCGCGCATTATTCCAACATCTTCTAAAGGCATATGAGTACCGCCATTGTATGAGGCGGTTATTCCTGGATCTGTTCCGATCAGTTTCGCATTCAATTGTGCATAAGCAATCGAAATGTAGATCTGATCCAGGGCTCTTCTGGTATTGAAACAGGCGAAAGTATGGGTGAAAGGAATCTTCCCGGTAGCGGAAAGCCCTCCGGCGATACCTATCATATTAGCTTCCTGAACACCTACGTTGATTGTTCTGTCTGGAAATTCTTTGAGAAATTTGTGGGTGGCATTCGAATGCATCAAATCGGCATCCAGAACGACGATATTTTTATCCTTTTTTGCCAGTTCTATGAGATTCTGGATGTAAACGTCCCTCATCATCTCAGTATCGGGGATTCTATTTTTAACAACTTTTACTGTCATGCGAGATCCCTTTCTTTCCTGCGGAGTTCTTCTTCAAGAGGCTTTATTGCTTGTTCTATTTGTTCTTCTGTGAATTTCATGTGATGGTTCAACTCAATACCTTCGGCGAAACTGCAGCCTTTTCCTTTTATCGTATGAAGGATAATTACAGAGCTTTTCCCTTTTGTTTTCTTGGCTTTCTGGATGGCATCATAAATCTCTGCAACGTTGTGGCCATCGACTTCCTGACTATGCCATCCGAATACTTCCCACTTCTCTCTAAGATCTCCCAATGGGTTGATATCGTCGATGTAGCCATCGAGCTGCTGCTTGTTGTAATCAACGAAAACTATAAGGTTATCAAGTTTGGCATTTCCACCGTAAAGCGCCGCTTCCCAAACCTGTCCTTCCTGGCATTCTCCATCTCCAAGGACGACATAAACGTAATTGCTTTTACCGTCCATCTTAAAACCCAGAGCAACACCGATTCCCATGGAGATTCCCTGACCTAGAGAGCCTGTGCTCATGTCTATACCGGGTGTTTTGTTTCTGTCACAGTGACTTGGAAGGCTCGTCCCGCCCTGATTCAGCGTTTTCAGTAGATCAATAGAAAAGAACCCTTTCAAAGCGAGCGTTGCGTAAAGTGCCGGCCCTGCATGTCCTTTAGAAAGAATGAACCAATCCCGACCGTCCCATTTTGGGTTCTTTGGGTCGTATCTCATTTCCTTCCCATAGAGAACAGCCAGAAGCTCAACGATTGACATAGCACCGCCAATATGCCCAAAACCGAGATATCCTAATTCTTTTAATGTTTGTATTCGAATTTCAAGAGCAAACTTCTCAAGTTCCCTGATTTCTTTTTCTGTCAACATTAGTCAGTTCTCACCTCTCTTAACTCTCGGTAAAGTTGAAGCCCCGAGCGGGAAGACGGCATACTCAGCCTTCTCACCTTTTATTTCAAAAGCTTTTGATACTGCCTTATCCACATCTGTAAAAATTTCAATTCCTGTAAGTTTTTCATTCGCTAACTTTTCGGAAGTTACCAGGAATATCCTGGATTTCATGGCAACTTTTGCTATTGCTGCCGCTTTGTGTCCCCCAAGAACGAATTTGTTTTTTATGTCCTGTATCAATTCTTCTTGGTTTTTTTCCTGAGGTTATCCACTGTCTGAAAGTTTCACTTCCATAACCTTCGGGGCATTCTGCCAGCAGGATCATTATTCCATCTTTCTTGAGAATTCCAGCGCAGTTATCGATTGCCTTTTGTGCCTGGTAAAGATTTATATCTTTGGGAAAACCACCAGCACTGACAACGGCAATATCCACCTTTTTGTCAATATAGATAGCCCCGGTTTCTTCAAGTCTTCTGGAAAGAAATCTGTGAGCTTGAATCCAGTCTCCCGATGCAGCAGCTACAATTTTGTGGTTTTCATCAACGATTACATTTAAGATGAAATCTATTCCGATGAATTTGACTCCTTCTTCAATATCTAACCTTACGGGATTGTTTTTTATATTGGCAGTAACCGCACCATCCTCGATCATGTGAGAATGGTTCTGGCGAATTGTCTTGGCAGAAGCAACACCAGGAATAATAGCTTTGGCACCACCAGAGAACCCAGCAAAATAATGGAATTCAACGTTTCCCAAGCAAATAAGAAAGTCTGCTTCAACAACGGGTCTAAAGATTTCAACAGGGGTACCTCTGCTGGTAACTCCTACTTGAACCACATCATCGGCATCATGGTTGATTACCTTGACTCGATTGAAAACACTTTCACCTACGATTCTTCTGAGCTCTTCATCAGTCATTTTTCTGTGCAGCCCCAGCGCTATAACGATAGTGATATGATCATCCGGAACACCAGCTTTATTCAATCGGGTTAAAAGCGGGGGTAACATTACATCGCTGGGGCAGGGACGCGTCATATCACTTGTTACTATCACAACCTTTTGGCCTGGTTTAACGAGTTCCTCCACCCTTTTAGAAGCAACAGGATTGTCCAGGGCATGTTCAATGATTTCTTCATCGGATTTTCCTGAAACGTGCCTTATTGGCAAAAACTCACCTGCAAACCCAGCAAGAGGCAATTTAACCGGTAATTGCCTCTTGCCATAAGGGAGGGAAAACTCACGTATCATTTTTCAACCTTCCTATAAGCTTTTTTCAAAGCTTTTATAAGAGGAAGTTCTTTTCCAGAAAGGAATCTAACCATTGCCCCGCCTGCCGTACAGATGTAGCCGAACTTCTTTTCGGCATTTTCTACAAGTTTTTGGGCGGCTGTAACGCTGTCGCCGCCTCCAACGACGCTGTAACCAGGAGCATCAGCTATTGCGTTCCAGATTTCCCGTGTTCCCTTTTCAAAGATTGGGTTTTCGTAGGCACCGGCTGGACCATTAACGAAGATAGTACCAGCTCTATTAATCTCCTTTTTATAAAGCTCTATCGTTTTGGTTCCAATATCCATGAAAAGCACATCATCTATTGGGAGATCATCGATCGAACATTCCACCCTTTTTCCATCTCTCTCGTAAGCGAAGTCCACCGGATTGAGAAATTTGTCTCCAAATTTTTCCATATACTCTTTAGCGGGTTTTATGAATACATCGAGTGACCGGTCATAGATGAATTTTTCCTGGGCCTTTCCAGGCTTTTTCCCCATCGCCATCTGCATAACGATACCGGTGACCCCACAAGTGAGGATTTTGTCTGCTGTACCGTTTTCGAGAACTTCCTTCATCATACCGAAAGCATCTGATATCTTCAGGCCCCCCAGAACGAACACCGCTGGTTTATCCGGATTTTCCCTGACTCTTGTTAGTGCGGATACTTCTTTGAAAAGCAGTTCTCCAGCAGCTGTTGGGAGAATCTCTTCAAAGGCAACCATAGAAGGAGAATTTCTGTGGGCAGCGGAAAAAGCATCGTTGACATAGTAATCAGCAAGCGGTGCGAGATTTCTTACTATGTAGGTATTCAACATTTCATGAGGTTCTAATTTCACGACGTTTTCAAAGGTAGAAACTTCTTCAGTAAGATAGCGAACATTACCGAGAAGAATCGCTTCTCCTGGCTTTAAGTTTTTAACAGCTTCCTGAGCGGCAGGTCCGGCAACATCATCGATGTACTTGACTTCCTTTCCAAGTTTTTCGGAAAGTTTCTCGGCATGTTCGTTCATTGGTATCAGGTTGTGATAATCGAGCGTATCACCCTGATGGGCAAGAATTGCAATTTTGGCGCCTTTCTCCATCAAAGTTTTTATGGTTGGAATGCTTTTATTTATCCTATTTTCGTTAACGATTTTCTTTGTTTTTGGGTCTATGGGAGAATTTATGTCTATCCTCAGTATCACGGTCTTGTTGTTAAAATCGAAATCATCGAGAGTATTGATAGGAAGCTCCCTCATGGAAACTATCCCCCTATCTTCAAGTATTTGTTTGTGAGCCCAACAGCCTCAAGTCTGTCTGTTTGCATTTCCATGGCCGCTCTGATACCATCTATCGTCTCAGGGATAACGACAGCTTCTTGAGGAATATTCAAGGCGTAGATAATGTGATCTTCAAAGATCGTTACCGTTTCTTCCCAGATCGCTATCTCGTACATATCTCCTCTGGGGTTTCCAAGATCTCTGGCGTATTTGAAGAGAGATGCGTTACCGAGGAATCCGTCCGCGATTCTCACTACTCTGATTCTTGGATGGGCTCTGAAACTTTCGAGGACTTCCTCTCTGGTTATCTTCTTTTTTGGTTTGGCAAATACGGTGATTATATGTCCGTGGGTGACTGGTGTGTGAACGAGAACACCCGTAGCTTTTACATGAGGCATTATCAGCATAAGGTCAACAGCCTGGTGATTGGGAACAGGATCGATTTTAAGGGCATTGGTAAGCCCCCTGTGATAATCACCTGGATCAGCTACACGTCTGACTATATGGATCATAACGCTATCTATTCCAACGACCCTGTCGAGACAATCAACAGAGCGAATGAGACCGGTTGTGTTACAGGATGTGAGTTTCAAAAACTGTTTACCGATTCCCTTTTCGTAATTGGCATATCCATGGAAGAAAACATCCGCTACACTTGTTTTTTCTCCTCCCTGGAAGATGGCTTTTTTCCCGTACTTTTCATAAAGAACCTTGTTTTTTGCGCCAACACCGGCATTTGTAGCATCAAGGATGATATCGACCTTTTGGATTAGTTCTTCCAGAGTCCCGGAAATTGGTATTCCGGCTTCTTCAAGTTTCTCCCTGTTTTCCGGTACAGCAAGATAAAAATCGTAGGGCATTCCTTTTTCCTTCAGTGCTCTAACGGGAAGAGTGGGTCCAATATCGGCGACCCCCACAAGCTCCATATCACCTTGAAGTGCTACTCCATCAGCAAGTCTCTGCCCTATGGTTCCATAACCTACTACACCGACCTTTACCATTTGAAATCCCTCCTGTTTAAAGTTTCACGCTGTCTCGAATAACAATGTTGGTAAACAACGATATCTGTGTAGGCCTTATGTCTTCGTTGTTCAACAGGTCAAAAAGCCTTTTGGCAGCAAGAGAACCCATTTCTTCTTTGAAGACATTGACCGTTGTCAAAGCAGGATTTGATGTTTCTGCGGATTCTATATCGTCAAAACCCATTACTCCCACATCATCTGGAACACGTTTTCCCAAAGCCTTCAAACATTCAATTACTTTAAGAGCAACCCTGTCTTCACAGGTAGCGATCGCTTCGACTTCAGGGTGTTCTTTAAGGATTCTCTTTGTGATTTCCAGCATGTTGCTTTTTACGTTGAATGGATAAACCAGAGGAGTGTAGCCTTTTTCATACATAGCTTTTTCGTAACCGAGCCTTCTTTGTTCATAGCTGAAGTGGGTGGCAGTATCGAATAGATAAGCTATTGAACGATAACCTTTATCCAGAAAGTACTTTATTAACTTGTACTCACCATAGAAACCATTGGAAACAACACAATCAATTTCATAACCATAAATATATTGGTCAACGAGAACGACGGGTTTTCCGATACTTTGAAAGAAATCAATAGTTTTTTTAGTAACGCCTCCACCGACCAGCAAAAACCCCTGTTTTCCTTTTATGTTTTCTTCGAGATTTTTAGAGTCAACGGAAAAAATGGTAAAGTTACATTTTTTCCTGGAAAAGTACTTTTGTATTCCCTCAATAACCTTGAGATAAAACTGATAATCTCTACTTTCAATTCCCCTAAAAACTTCATCAGTACAGCCTATTCCTATCTCCCAATAGCGTTTTTTGGCAAGGTTTTTTGCAAAAAGGTCAGGTGTGTAGTCAAGAGATTCTATTGCCATCAAAACTTTTTGTCGGGTTTTTTCAGAAACATTCGGACTTCCATTTAAAACGCGGGATACTGTTGCAGTTGATACATTCGCGATTCGTGCTATGTCTTTTGTTCTCACTTTCAAAAGCTTCATCCTCCTTTGGTAATTGTAAGCGATTACATTTATATGCCATATTATTTCACATCAAAGGTTATTAAAGCTAACCTGTTTTCTACTGAACATATACAGTCAGGACTAAATAATCCGGATTAGCGGTTTTTGACTGAAGTGATTATGTAATCGCTTACAATTGCATTGAAAAGATATAATATATGAATTTTTTCACAAAATACAACGGCATATGACCTTTTTAAGCGAAACACGAAATGATAAATGCGAAGTATTTCACAAGCAGATTGCTTATGTATGCGGATACATTTTTGGTGGTGAGCGCTGGTCTGCGTCCAGGAGGATTGGAATGGCTATGCCGTTGACGCTTGGAGCGACTACGTCGCTGACAAAAAAGGGCACAGCATCCTGTATAAAATCCGAGAGTCCGAGACCCGAGAATCCGAGAAATCAAGAACAGCGGATCTTGAATCATGTTCAGGATGACGGTTTTACCAAACGTCGCTTCATCAGTCGACAGCTTCCGCAAGCATCCTGTTTTTCTCAGACTCTCTTGTTTTTCCAATCTCCAGTTTCTAACATCCAATCTCGCTCTTGATCTCTAATCCCGGGTCTCGGGCTCTCGGTTCTCGGATTCTCGGTTATTTATCTGCACCCTAGACCCGGTTTTTATAGTCTCGGCTTTCTAAAAAAAAAGAAAACGGCGCTCTTTTCGAACGCCGTTCCTGGTCGGGGCGACTGGACTTGAACCAGCGACCTTCTGCGCCCCATGCAGACACGCTTCCATCTGCGCTACGCCCCGCTAAACTTCATTCTATCACAGAGAACAATCACTTTCAAGTATATTGTCTATGGCACTTTTTTGTTGTACATCCGGGAGGGTATATGGTTTCTTTATTCATGTTAAAATTCAATTGAGAAGAGAGGGAAGGAGGGGGGTAATTTGGATGATACGGTTATCCTCACCTTATATGAAAGACAGATTCTGGTAGAAGGTATTGATATTGAATTTCAACAAAGACTCACAGAGCAGGTTTTGGGAGTTCCGAGAATACCTGCCGAAAGGTTGATAGTAAGGTTATTGTTCAGGTCAGGGTTGCTTGGGGTTTCCCAAGACTATTCCTGGGATGAAATGAAAGTTCTTTCGGGGATTAATTCTTATATTTTTCCTTCTTCAGAAACTACGGTTATTTTCGAAAATTCAAGTGAGATGTCAGTTGAGTATGACAACACCAATGATCGGGTTACAGTAAAATCCCCGGCAAATATTTCGGATATAGCCGCGGTAATACTGGCAAGCAAGGTCTTCATGGCTTTTTTGAAGAAGGAAGGCACAAAGCTTTCCCCGGATATAATACCGGATTTTGGCAGATTTTCAATCCCGGAAAACAAAAAGGTAATGGTGGTCGGAGCTGGAGGGCTTGGATCACCGGTAATTGAATATTTGCTCCGTTGGGGATTGAAAAAGCTGGTGGTTGTCGACAATGATTGGGTGAATGTATCCAACCTTCACAGACAGACGTTGTATTTCTACGAAGATATTGGGAAGCCAAAGGTCAAGGTTTTAGAGAAAAGGATTTCCCGTTTCATGCAGGACGTTGAAATCATCGGTTATGAGACAACATTTTGTGGAGAAATGTTGTCAAAAGAGAAACCAGATGTTGTTGTTTCAGCGGTGGATAATTTCAGGACTCGTTATGAAATCAACTATGAGTGTTATCGCAGGTACGTACCTTTTATCGACGCTGGTGTGTCTGGATACGAGGGTTATGTGATGAGACATACACCTGAAGAATCTTGTTACAGATGCTTTGTTGGTGATGATAAAAAGGATAAAGAAGGTAAAAAGCCAATTCTACCATTTACCAGCTATTTGGGTGGACTGCTGCAGGCTTACTGGGTATCTGCATTGTTAAATAATAAGAAATTGCCTCAAGCGTATTGGTTTGATCTGAAGAACATGATTTTCAGTTCTTTTGAGGTTCCAAAAAAGGAAACATGTCCTGTTTGTGGGAGGAATAGCCGTGGACGTCGTTTATGGTGATAAGAAGTGGAAATTCAACGAATCCATGACAGTTAAAGAACTTCTGGAAAAGACCGGTTTGAGAAGAGATCCGGTACTTGTTATGGCGGATGGACGTTTGTTAAGTCCGGAAGATGTTATTCATGCAGATGCCAGGGTACTAATAATAAATGCGGCGAATGGAGGTTAGCATACTCGCGCATACTCATGCATACTGTGGTAAAAAAGAGTCCTTTTTCTTTAATTGCTGTATTTTATGAATAGGTCTTTTTGAAGGCAGCTATTTTCGTTGATAAAATCAAAGCGGTACATTTAGAAAATCAAATGGAGGTGACATTTGTGACAAAGAAACGCGTCATAATAATGGGAGCTGCCGGAAGAGACTTCCATAATTTCAACACGTATTTTAGAGATAATCCAAATTATGAGGTAGTAGCTTTCACGGCAACACAAATCCCCGGTATCGATGACAAGAAATATCCGGCTGAACTTGCCGGCGAACTGTATCCTGATGGGATACCTATCTATTCTGAAGAAAGACTTTTCGACCTTATAAGGGAACACAATATCGATGAAGTTGTGCTCTCTTACAGTGATCTTCCTCATCAGTACGTGATGGAAAGAGCCGAAATAGTTCTCGCGGCTGGTGCGGATTTCAAACTGATGGGTCCAAAGAACACGATGTTGAAATCTTCTAAGCCTGTTATCTCGGTTTGTGCCATTAGGACAGGTTGTGGAAAAAGTCAGACCACCAGAAGGGTTCTCGATATCCTCAGAGCCAAGGGTAAGAAAGTCGTTTCTATCAGGCACCCGATGCCTTATGGTGATCTGGTAAAGCAGAAGGTCCAGAGATTTGCAGATTATTCAGATCTCGATAAGCACGAATGTACTATTGAAGAGCGTGAAGAATATGAACCTCATATCGACAGAGGTTCTATTATTTACGCTGGTGTTGACTACGAAGCCATTCTTCGCGAAGCTGAAAAAGAGGATGTTGACGTTATTCTCTGGGACGGCGGAAACAACGATTTCTCCTTCTACAAAACCGATCTTTATATAACCGTTGTTGACCCGCACAGGCCCGGTCATGAAATTACATATTACCCCGGAATGGCAAACCTCATTATGGCCGATGTTATTGTTATCAACAAAGAAGAAACGGCAGATCCAGAAGGCATCGATATAGTCAGGAAGAACATTGCAAAATACAATCCCAATGCCATCGTTATCGATGCAGCTTCACCGCTCATCGTTGAAGATGGAGAAAGCATAAAAGGTAAAAGAGTACTTGTTGTCGAAGATGGACCAACCCTGACTCACGGTGAAATGAGATATGGTGCTGGCTGGGTTGCTGCAAAGAAGTATGGTGCTGCTGAAATAATCGATCCCAGGCCTTACGCTGTTGGTTCTATAATCGATACTTACAAGAAGTATAACCATCTTGACCAGATCCTGCCTGCCATGGGTTACGGTGAAAAACAGATGAAAGAGCTTGAAGAAACCATAAACAACGCGGACGCCGATCTTGTCATAATTGGAACCCCGATAGACCTCAGAAGGGTTATCAAGATAAACAAACCTGCTGTGAGGGTAAGATACGAGCTTCAGGAGATTGGTGAGCCAACTCTGGAACAGGTAATAGATGACTTCCTGAAAAAACACAATATCTGAGTCTAAACAAAACAGAATTGAGCCGGGAGTTCATCTCCCGGCTTTTTTATGAGCACTGTTTGGTGCTTCTTAATCCAGAGTGTTTTTGTCAACGGGTTTTAAATTTTTTCCATCGAAAATAAGTTCGTAGTCGAAGATCTGAGGTAAGAACGTTCTATATTCGTGTTGCCCTTTCATCGACATAAAAACAGCGTCTATTAGTTTATGAGCGTGTATTCGCTCTCCCCTTCTAGTGAACTTATAGACGGGTGTGTAGAAGCTGTTGAAGACAATCGGGGCAACGATCATTCCACCAGAACTCTTAAGTTGTTCTATCCATTGAACGGGAAGGGTTTCGCAAGCAACCATAGAGATTATGGCATCGTAAGGAGCCTTCAAACTATATCCCTCAAATCCGTCTCCACTGATGCAGGTAATATTTTCAACCCCATAACGTTCGAAATTCCTTAGTGCTATTTCATGGAGTTCACGATTGTACTCGATGCTAATGACTTCGCCATCTTTGAGAATTGTGGCGAGTATTAGAGTGGCATATCCTGTTCCTGTCCCTATGTCAAGCACTTTCTCATTTCCTGTGAGATTTAGATTTTGAATCATTTGGACAACAAGGGATGGTTGGGTT
Source organism: Kosmotoga sp. DU53 (assembly GCF_001639905.1). NCBI lineage: Bacteria > Thermotogati > Thermotogota > Thermotogae > Kosmotogales > Kosmotogaceae > Kosmotoga > Kosmotoga sp. DU53. The sequence continues at coordinate 70,878 of NZ_JGCK01000033.1, forward strand.
GAGGTGCTGATGATGAACCCGTTCTTTTCTGCGGAAGGAAGGACTTCATCGATGTGCGCGAGGAATTTATATTTCGGCAGGACAAACTCGCTTCTGTCAATTTCGCACATTGCCTGATAAATTCTTGAATCTCTTATGATGTTCCTCTGGAGCAGTTCATCGGCGAGGTCACGGGACTTCATGATGTTTAGGCATTCCTCGTATTATTAATGAAATGCCAGTACCTCCCTTCTTCGGATTTTTAGCCAATTTTTGTTTTTTTTTGTCTTCTTTCACGTATTAGTGTGAGTCCCTTACGAAGTATAACAGTTATATTCTTTTTTCACAGCAGAGTGTTATCTCTAATCAGGCAGTAATTTGCCAAGTCAATATCAAAATCTCATTTGTGAAAACCCGCTTCGGTGATGCAAACGCTTTTTTCCGATATAAAATAATTCGGTCGATTTTGTTAGTAATTCACGGTGATTTTTATCCAATGTTATAGCTCAATCGTATGATATTTCCACGAGGGAAACTATACAAGAAAAGCGAAGGAAACGCTAAAAAAACCGATTTACAGTGAGATATTACCGAATTTTGAGGATTACATGTAAAAAAAGCAGTTATTCTCGTGAATAATCACGCTTATACACTCTTTGGCGATATTGCTCTCGAATTGTACAATAAAGATGTCAAACGAATGAGATATACTTTAGTACAATAAACAAGAAAGATTCTATCAATTACATCAAACGATTAAATTCAAAACAACGCATGGAAGTGAAAGGTAGTAGTTTGTGAGAATACATAATCTATTTAAAGGGGGTAATGAGAATGATTCCAACACCAATGGGTAGTCCAGGATGGTGGAAGGTACCTGTGGAAGACGAGGAATTAGGGGAAGTTTGAGGATTTCAATGTAATAAATAATTATCGATGGGGCGTAGCCCCATTTTTTTCTACTAACTCTCCAATGATTTCAGACCAGACCTCCTCGAAATCAAGTTCGTAAGGTTGAGGAATTCCCTCTTCAACACATAAAACAAGACTTTCGATTATTTCTTTTTTTACAATGTTTTCACCATGCTCGCAAATATATTTTAAGGTGTCATCTGAGGACAGCCCTTTTCTATATGGTCGATCGGTCGTCAGAGCGTCGTAGATATCCGCAATTGCGACAATCTGAGCGAGTTCAGGTATTTTTTCACCTTGCAAGCCCAAGGGATAGCCTGAGCCGTCCAGGCGCTCGTGGTGCAGCATGACTACATCCACGATTTCTCTGGGGAAATCCTGATTCTTCAAATACTGTGCTCCGATCAGGGGATGTTGTTCTATAATCGCTCTTTCTTCAGGGGTTAGCTTTGCCGGTTTGTTCAGTATTTCGGAGGGTATTTCGATCTTTCCGAAGTCGTGGAGCATAGCCCCAACAGAAAGATAGAAAAGGTGGGTACGATCTATCCCGAGTTTTCTGGCGATCCTGTGGGAGATCATAGAAACCCTGAGCGTATGGGAAGCTGTGTAGTTGTCTTTCTTTCTAAGTTCCTCGATGAGTTCTTTAAAAATAAGCGCGATACTAGCAAGGAGGTTATTGAGAAGGTCTTCGATGTGTGGAGAGCTGATTTTATATACATGCAAAAGCTCAAATGCTTTAATGGCACTTCTAAGTCCTTCAAATTTTTTGCCCTCGCTGTTTTTTATCAGTGCATCGAGAACGAGGGTTTCGCCTTTCATGTAGTTGTTTGTCTTATATTCAGTGGAGTTAATCAGCTTTTCGTGATAAAATTTCGCACGCTGGATGTTTCCGTTCATGACGTAGTAATGCCCCAGAAAAATATGAGAAGACCAATTGTCTATCCATTCTTTATTTGAGTTGTTTAGTTCTTCCAGGTTTTGAACAGCTATAGCAGTCTTTTGGGGATCAGACAGTTGCAAGAATATTTTCAGCTTCATTGTTTCGTAATATCCGATAGTACTTGGGGAGTCATGAACGTTAATTTTTTCAAGCATCCTCAAGGCTAATTCAAATTCTTTTCTACCATAATAGTAATCTGCCAGGTTGTAAAGAACCATGTTTCTTCGTGTTTCGTCTTTTGCGTGTTTTAAAGCTAATAGATAATATTTTTCAGGATCACTGCCTTTGACTAATTGAGCAGTAACCAAAGCCATACCATTGTAATATTCAAAAATCAGGTCTCTGGGAACGAATTTCTCTAATAAACTCAATTTTTCATAATATTTCAAGGTTTCCGGTACGTCTCCGGTTTCGAATGCCGTCATCATTTGAAGAAAACGCAGCTTGATAACATGCGGAAGTTTCTCGTCTTCATCTTTTATAAATTCCTTAGCCAGCGATAGGATCAACTTGGCTCTTCCATCAAGATTTCTTCTGGCAAAGAAATACGCGAGTTCGTAGATTCCTTCCAGCAATTGTTCTTTTGTAAAATTTTCTATGATGGGTTTTTTTGCGAAAGTTCTTGTTATGGCAAAATCAAGTGCCACGGCAAAATTGAACGATTCATCATTTAAATCGTTCTTTTCCAAAATCTTTTTAAGTTCGTTTTGTATTTCATCGGCGTGCTCGTAATCAAACTTTTTTGCCAGACGTCTTAGTCGCTTCAGTATATTTTCAGTCATATTTTCTCCTCAAGAATATGTTACCATGAAAACCGCTTTAAGAGAAAATCTCTAAGCGTACTAAATTTTGAATCAACGCTTAATATTTTCACACAATCGATTGATATGAAAATGTTACTCACTTTAATATCGTTGGGTTCAATTGTTTGAGTGTTGGGTATCCTATTAGGGTGGTTCTGCTTTTAGTAGTCGTTCTGTAATGAAAAAACCAGAGAACCTTCTCTGGTTCACTGGTTCTCCGGTTTCCTATATTATTTTCTTTTGTTGTTATTGTTTCCCGGTGAAAGAGACGGTGTCAACCAGGATATAAGGAAGTTCTCCCATTGTTGTTTGTTCCCTTTCTCTGGAAACAGCAACAATATGGTTCAGCAGCTCCAGCGCGTTTCCAGATACGAGTGTTCCCGTTACCGGGTGAATTCTGTTACCGTTTTCCAGATACCAGCCTCCTTTAACAGCGCCGGAGAACAACCCGTTCACGGGATTTATATTTCCGCTGAATCTATTTACATATACACCCTTATCGATCATTTTGTAGATATCATCGAGGGGTATTTCACCTTCAATGACAGCGTTGTAGATGCTTATTTCCGGGAGGCTGGAGTAATCCCCTGTGGCATGTCCTGTCATCGGTGCCTTAAGAAGCGTTGCGGAATACGCATTGTGGATGAATGTTTTCAGAACACCATTCTCGATGAGGGTCAAGCGTTTTGTCGGGACGCCTTCCCTGTCAAAAGGTGTGGAATAGGGATTATATGGAATGGTGGGATCGTCGTATATGGTCAGATTTTCCCCCGCAATTTTCTCCCCGATTTTTTCTTTGAAGGGACTGCGGTTTTCCAGGATGTTTTCACCGCTGAGTAAGAAACTGAGAGGCATAATTATAAGCCTTTCGACGGTGGAGGGGCTCAAGAGAGCAAGTCCTTTGAAAGAGTTACACGGTTTGGCACCCAGTGAGCCAAGAACGCTGTTTGCAAAACTTTGGGCAGCTTCATGAAGTTTCGATTCTATTTCTTCAGGATTCAGAATCATTCCATAACGGTAGTCAAAAGAGGAAATATCGTTCCCATCAATTGCCATTCCCATTATTACGTATGACAGGGAGGATTTGCTTTTGGTGGCGCTGATACCTCTGGAGTTTACAAGCCGGGAATCAGTCACGGTTAGCTGGACCTGGGCGGAATCTATCGTTATTCTTGAGTCAATTTTCTTTACAGTTTCGAACAGTAGTTTGCCGAGTTCCAGAACTTTTGGAAGGTTGTATTCGCCGAGCTCTTTAGAATATAGACCGGGAATCTCTTTTATATCGGCAGGGTCTGGCAATACATTTCCGGGGTCAGCCTGGGATTTTTCCATTGCACGAACAGCGTCATCGATAAGAACCGCCAGGTCATCTTCCTCGATGGTATTGGAAGCTCCAAAACCAAGCTTTCCATCTTTTACAACTCTTACCCCGATTCCATTCATTTCGTCTTCGTGCAGTGTTTTGAGTTCATTTTTCTCGAAGAAAACTCTCGCTCTTTTTGTATGCTGAAAATATACCTCGGCATCTCCTTTGCTTTTATTTTTAGCCAGTTCAAGAGCTTTTTTGACTATTTCTCTCATTTTTGTTCCCCTCCTATCTTGACTTTACACCTTATATGAGGGCCACCAGCATCTACCTTGGCAGGCTGGAATTTTCCACAATATCCGGCTCCCAGTGTAAATTCAAAATCATTTCCAACCGCATCTACTGATTTAAGAACTTCAAAAGCCTGCCCGGAGATGGTTATTCCCTTCACTGGTTCCCCGATTTTTCCGTTTTTTATTTCGTAGGCTTCAAGAACACCAAACATGAATTCTGCGTTGGCATCTGCCTGGCCGCCGCCACCGAGTCCTTTGAGGTATAAACCTTCTTTTGTGGTCCCGATTATCTCTTCAACAGGGGTTTCACCAGGTGCTATGTATGTGTTTCTCATCCTGATTATAGGTTCATCTGAATAAGTGAAGGCTCTTGCATTTCCTGTCGGTTCGACACCAAAAACAGCGGCTGTTTCAGCATCGTGGAGATACGATTCCATAATTCCATTCCTTATTACGTAAACCTTTTTTGTGAGGTTTCCTTCATCATCTATCAAGACTATTCCAGAGGCACCGGTTCTTAGTTCTGGATTGGGGTCATCTATCAAAGTGACGAGATCGCTTGCAACTTTCTTTCCTATCATCCCTTTAGCTGCGGATCCGGCAAGAACAAAATCGGCTTCAACCGTATGCCCTATAGCCTCATGAGCAAGCACACCCACCAGAGATGGATGTAAAACAACAGTATAGATGCCACCTTCTGGAGTTTTTCTACCGAGCTTATCCAGAGCAATCTTTGCAGCTTCTTCGGCCATTTCTTCCCATGATTTATCGCCGAAGAGTTCTCCCCAACCACCAGTGGCTCCGGAACTTGCATAACCTAACTCCATTTCATTTCCGTCACTTGCAAAAGCAATAGCCCGGAAATCAGCTTTTACATCATAATAGGTTGCTTCCACGCCATAGTTTGAAACCATGGTTTTATTGTCGATAAGCTCCATATAGGTTGAACTGGAAGAAACAATCTTTTCGCTCACGTTTTTGATTTTTTCAGCGGTTTTCCTGACGAGGTCTATCTTTTCATCAACCGTGTGGTTTTCAACCGGGTCAGTTTCAATGATCTTAAACTCTCCTCTGGCAGGTTTGAAGATAGGTTTGTAAATCTCTCCTGATTTAACTCCTTTCCCTTTACGCGCAGCGTCGATAGCGCTTTCAATGGCTTTTGAGATTCCGGCTTTTGTCATGATGCTGGTACTGGCAAATCCCCAGACTCCTTCGTACCAAACTCTGACGCTGACACCTGTTAGTTTTTTCGTGGATGCTTCTTTTAGTTTCCCGTTAGAGAAACTAAAAACGCGAGAGGTTCTGGCGTGGTATCTGAGAAGAACCGGATAAGAAACCGCCGGTACCACGGATTTCAATAGTTCTATCATTTCCACACCTCCATTTATTCATTAACACAAATCCATTATATAATAATACGCAGTGTGAACTAAATACGTTGGTGAGCTGCTAAAATATCTTAAAAAGGTTTAGGAGGCAAATAAAGTGATTGAAAGAGTAATATCTTCAGTACTTGATGAAAATTCATATATAGCAGAAATTGAGGGAACCGTATACGTTGTAGATCCTGGAAAAGGAGCTGCCGAGTTTATTAAAAAGCGTTATGGTAATGAAGAGGTTTTTGTGCTTTTAACTCATTGCCATTCAGATCATTTGATTGATCTTCCGGAGTTAAAGATAAAAGCTATATATATGCATCCCGAAGAAAAGATCGTTTTTGAAACCCCAGAATTAAACTTCGTTAGTTACTTTGGGTTGGATCAATCTCAGCTCAGTAAGTTGAAAAAATTTTTGACAGATGAACCCGGAGAACACTGGAAAGTGTTACATACACCCGGGCACACTCCCGGTTCATGTTGTTATTTGTTGCGTAACAGGTACCTGTTCACTGGAGATACACTTTTTGAGCGAGCGATAGGAAGAACAGATTTACCGGGCGGTGATCCGAAGAAAATGGAAAATTCCTTGAGGTTATTAAAATCTTTTCTTGTGAATAATCCTGAACTGGTAATACTTCCGGGTCATGGCTCTTCAACAACATCCGCCAGCATTTTGAAGGAAAATCCATTTTTGAATTTCTAATCAGAGCCTTGTTTTATGCGATTTACCTTTTTTGCCGAAAAAACGCTTATTCTGGAGGTTCCAGTACAAACGAAACACAGGAGAAGCTTTTCCTTTTTTCAGATTTTCAGATTTCTCAATCAAAAGATCGCCAATCTTCCAGCTTTCGTCAAAAGCCATTTTGGTGATTTTGCAGAGTTCGTCAAAATCCTGTGTGTCCATTGATTTCAGCTCTTCCACAAGTTCGAGAAGCTTTTTTTCCAGGGGTATAGCTAATCCTTCGAAGAGTTCTTTTGCCTGCGAATAGTTTTTTAGGGCTCTTCTATGAAATCTTTCCCAGTGGAACCAATGCTTTAAGGCCTCATCCTCTGAGTTGTATGGAAGAGAACTTTTTTCACTGTCAAACCACACCGGTTTGAAGATTGAGAGACACGGAGCACTGCCAGAAGTTACCCAGACTGTCGCTTTTTCACCGATTTCACAGACCATAGAAGCTGTCGTCTGACTGGAGATGATTCCACCTGCGTGCATACAAACGGTTTTCATGGAACCTTTCGTTATGTTTTCCTTTCCCCCATGATCCCTTAAGATTTCAAAGAGTTTTTTTACGTTTATATCAGGCAGAGCATCTCTCAAAAGTTTTTCGGAACGTTCTTTTCTTATTTTTCCGCCGGATAAGGAAGCGTACAGCTCTTTCCCATAGGCTTTTTTGAATTCAAAATCATCTATACTCTTGCACCAGTGTTTTTTCACAGCGTGTTCGATGGCTTCAGGATGGATCATGTCGAAATCATTTCCAATTGTCAGGGCATTTGATATGGTACAGATTGTTTTGATTTCCTTTGCCACCCAGTACTTTCCTGCTGTTTCTAAAAGCCATACCTTGCTTTTATCTGCTATTATGAAGGAATTATGATACATGAGTTTTTTGTTGAGAGCTCCATTGCCGCCCTGGCCAGGGATTTCCAGAAGAGAAGTGATTATCTCCAGAGCGGAATCAGCCGAATCGGCCCTTTCGAGAACAATTCTGAGTATATCCATTCCCAGGAGCCCATTTTTGTTTACCGGCTCTTTTGTGAAAACCGCTTCATTTCCTATCACGACATTTTTATCGTTCACCCCCATTTCTCCACCCCATATCCACGAAGGCTTTGAGAGAATGAGAGCGTTCGTTCTTTTGACCTGAGGAAGAGTGATATAAGTAGCACCTATTTCCTTTTCTTCCGGGATCCGTGAAGGAAAGTATACGATGCTCTGGGGTTCATTTGGTTCCCGATCGCTGTTTTTAGCGAAGAAGAGAATTCCGCCGGTTAATTTTGGAGCTACTACAAGGGTATCGCACATACTTTCCCCTACCTTTTTGCGTTGTACCAGATAATACCGATAAATTCATGTATTCCTGAAAGATTTGCAGTTAAAGCGTCTCTGTGTGGAAGGAAGTCAACCCAGCTCAAATCGGTATAGTCGTAGAGGTAATCCGTTGGATAAGGGATCACGTTCAATCCCTGTTCTTCAAAACTTTCCACGGATCGTTTCATATGTACAGCCGAAGTTACCAGAACTATCTTTTTCCATTCCTTTTTTTTACAGATTTCGGCAACTCGAACCGCATTCTCATAGGTATTCCTCGCTGAGTTTTCAACAATTACATCATTTTCATTTATTCCCCAATTGAGCAGCGTGTTCAACATTACCTCACTTTCCGATAGTGAATCACGTCCCATGGGTGTTCCACCTGTAACAATGATTGGGTTACCTGTTGCTGTATGTATCTGAAAAGCTTTATAAAGCCTTTTGAGAGTATGATCGCCTGGTTCTAGTTCACACGGAGCTATGATCATTCCCCCTCCCAGAACAACAATTGCTTCAGCTGTATCTAAAAGTGAGGCATTTGGTACCGAATATTCAGTTTCCAGAGGCCTTACGTAAAGATAAGTGCCTATACCGCTCATTAAGAGATACGAGAAGAGCCCGATAATAAGGATAGAAAATGACAACATTTTCTGGAGAGGAGAGATTGCCTTTTTAAGGCTGATCAGGCCAATTATGATAATTAAAACCATTATGATTCCCGGTGGAACGAGTATAGAACTGATCACTTTTTCAAGATAAAACATCTAAAACCCCCTATCTTCCACCTTTCAGGGCGAGAATGGAAAGAAGGTTGTCGGTGATAAAGAAATCGCAGTGCTGTCTGACTTTGAGTGCTAATTCTGGATCGTTGATAGTCCAGAGGGCTATTTTTATTCCGTTGTTACGCAGTAGTCTTAAAAAGGCAAGACCGGTTTCCAGGCCAAACTCGTCGAATAACTGAACAGGCAAATGCAGCGAATAGGGTTTGTATCTATTGAGCAGTTCTTCGAGATAGCCAACAGGATCTTTTCCTTTTGCGTCTTCCCCTATTAGAAGCCCTATTTTGGCGTCTGGGGTGTTCGCTTTCACGTCCAGAAGGCATTCATGATGAAAGGAGGAGAAAATGGTTCTTTCTATGGCGTTGAAGCTGTTGACAAGAGGACCTACGAACTTAGCGGCGTCAGGATCTTTAATCTCCACATTCACAATAGCGTTGTTTGGCAGTTCAAGATAGAGTTTTTCCAGCGTTGTGAGTTTTTCATCAGATATGAGGCCAATTTTTTTGAGCTCTTTATAAGTGATCTCTTTGACCTTAGCGTCAACTCCGTAGAGTCGTTTTAAATCCTCGTCGTGTGCCAGAAGCAGAGATCCGTCTTTCGTTAACCATACATCAGTCTCTACTCCGTCTGCACCAATCTGTACTGCCCTGATCAAGGATAAAAGAGAGTTTTCATCGTTGCCTTCTCCCATGCCTCTGTGTCCCAGTACTTTAACCATCGTTTCTACCCCCTAAATCTAAATATGTTCTGCCGGAAGACCCTTTCTCCTGAATTATTTGATTTGCCTCTTCGATGATGCTATCGAGTTCTTCACTTTTTCCCTGTCTGTTGACTTCTTCCTCAAGTGTACCCCAGAGAACGTCTCCACAAACCATTAACTTTATACCTTTTTTCAGAAAAAAATCGATCAGGAAAGGATAACGATCAACTATCTCAGGAATAGGCATGTTTTTACTGATCATATCCATCCTCCCAATGAAAGGATATTTGTCCTTTAGTGCTCTATACATTCGATTATAGCAGGTTAATAAATGCGTACATCTTTATGCTTCGTATTAGAAATTTTTTTCTTATGGTGTATAAAACATATACTTGTATTGTAAACTACAAAATTTTTTATTGCGATAGGGGGCAAAAATCTGTGGAGAGATTGCGAGAGCATCCTATCCTCAAAATCAAGAGGGGTCGCAAAATTCATTTCTTCTTCGAAGGAAAAGAATTCGAAGCATACGAAGGCGAGACCATTGCAGCGGCTCTTCACGCAAACGGTATAAGAGTGTTGAGAATCACCCCAAAGCGACAACGCGCACAGGGCCTTTTTTGTGCCATAGGAAAATGCTCTTCCTGTCTTATGGAAGTTGATGGTGTTCCAAATGTTAGAACATGCATAACCCCGGTGCGCGAAGGAATGTCTGTCAGGCGTCAAAAAGGAAGAGGTGAGATTGTTGAACAGGATTGATGCTCTGGTAATTGGAGGAGGTCCTGCTGGTCTTGCCGCAGCCATAGAAATCGGCAAGAGTGGGTTAAAGGTATTGGTAGTTGATGAGGGAGTCAGACCCGGAGGACAATTGGTTAAGCAGACACACAAGTTTTTCGGCAACAAAGAATTCTACGCTTCCATCAGAGGATTCGAAATAGCGGAAAATCTCATTCAAGAACTGAAGAAGATGGACAATGTGAGAATCATGACTGAGTCAACGGTCATTGGAATCTATGAAGATGGTGTTCCTGTGCTTCACAGGCCTCGTGACAAGACAATTCTCTATCATCCAAGAAGAATTCTAGTGGCAACCGGTGCGTCAGAAAAGTATCTTCAGTTCGATAACAACGATCTTCCTGGGGTTTATGGTGCTGGTGCGGTACAAACACTCATGAATCAGTTTGGGGTATTACCTGGAAAAAATGTTTTGATGATAGGTTCTGGAAATATTGGATTGATAGTTAGTTATCAGTTAATGCAAGCGGGGGTCAATGTAAAGGCTATCGTAGAGGCAGCTGATAGGGTAGGAGGCTATCAGGTACACGCCGATAAGGTAAAGAGACTGGGAATCCCCATTTTGCTCAGACACACTATCGTGAAGGCAATAGGGGAAAAGGAGGTTCAGGGTGCGGTAGTTGTACAGGTGGATGATCGTTGGAAGCCGATACCTGGTACAGAAAGAGAGTTTGTTGTGGATACAATATGTGTTGCCGTTGGGTTATTACCTTCTGCGGAGCTTATAGCACAAGCCGGTGGAAAGCTACAATTTATACCTGAACTTGGAGGCTATGTTCCGGTAAGAGATGAAGATATGAGAACCACGGTTCAAAGTGTTTTCGTTGCTGGTGATGCCGGTGGTATAGAAGAAGCAACAACGGCTATGATTGAGGGTCGTGTGGCCGGATTGAATATTGTAAAAGACCTTAAAGGGAGTATAGATGGGGTTTATTTGGATCATCTGAAATCCCAGCTCGAAGGGTTTAGAAGCGGTCCCACATCTGAAAAAGTGAGAAAGGGATTGCGAAAACTTGGTATCGAGTTCCATCCTGGTAGTTATGAAGTTAATCGGAATAGTGTTTCGAAGAATTATATTGGAAAGCTGAGGCCCATAATAGAGTGTTTCGAAGCTATTCCCTGTAATCCCTGTGAAACAAGCTGTCCTGTTGGTGCCATAACGATCGGTGAAAACATAAACAATGTACCTGTCGTCAATTACGATAAATGTACCGGCTGTGGAATTTGTGCTACCAAATGTCCCGGTCTCGCCATATTTATGCTTCAGGAGTTCCCCGAAAAAGGAAAAGCCATAATAGGCATACCTTACGAATTCCTCCCGATTCCCGAAAAAGGCGAAATGGTTGTTACCCTCCGAAAAGACGGTAGTGTTGCCGGAACAGGTGTTGTTCATAAAGTTATCAAAACACAGAACAGCACGACAGTCGTTTATGTGGAAATTCCCATCGAACATGCATCAGAGGTCAGGCATATTCATGTAGGTGAAAAAGAGGAAAATGCCTTTGTTTGCCGGTGTGAAGAGATAACCGTGGAGGAGATAGAAAAGGCTATCGAAGAAGGTTTTACTGATTTTGAGGAGCTAAGAAGACGCTTGAGGATATCCATGGGACCCTGTGGGGGTAGAACATGCCGTTTGAACGCACTCATGATACTTTCGAGAAAAACAGGTATTCCTGTTGAAAAATTTGATCCTGGCACGTTTAGGCCTCCAGCAGTTCCAACGACTTTTAGAGCCATCGCACGGGAGCGTGAAGAAGATGAATGAAAGGGCATCCGTTGTGATAATAGGTGGCGGAATAATTGGAACCGCCATAGCTTTTTACCTGCGCAAGAACGGAATGAATGATGTAGTTGTTCTGGAAAAGAATTACCTTTCCTCAGGAGCTACGGGAAGATGCGGTGGGGGGATAAGGCAGCAGTGGAGTGAAAGGATGAATGTTCGCCTTGCAATGAGGAGCGTGAAGCTTTTTGAAAACTTTGAAGAAGACGTTGGCATGGATATAGAGTACTACCAGGGGGGATATTTGCTTCTCGCATACACAGATGAAGAGGTTGGTTTTTTCGAGAAAAATGTGAAAATGCAGCAGGAAGAAGGACTTGATGTTCGCATACTGGCAAAACAAGAAGTAGAACGTATGTTCCCATTTATGAATTTAGAAGGTGTCAAATTGGCCACATACTGTCCCACAGACGGCCATGCCAACCCGCATTTAGCGACCTTTGCATATGCCAGAGCTGCCGAAAGGATGGGAGCAAAGATTTACACTCACACAGAAGCCACAGGTATCGATGTTGCTAACGGTCAAATAATCGGTGTTCAAACCAGTAAGGGTTATATTAAAACCTCCATTGTCATAAATGCTGCAGGCGGTTATTCAAAAGAGGTCGGTTTGATGGCAGGTGTGGAATTGCCGACAGAATCTTACCGCCACCAGATATTCGTTACGGAACCTCTCGAACATATACTCGATCCGTTGGTTATAAGTTTCGAAAACAATTTTTATATCAGGCAGACAAAGTCCGGCAACTTCATCATGGGTCAGGGAGATAAGGACGAGCCACCAAGCCACAATCACAATCCGAGCTGGCGCTTTTTAAAGGAAATGACTCAGAAGATGCCAAAATTCTTTCCTTTTCTTGAGGACGTTAGGGTACTCAGGCATTGGGCCGGATTGTACAACATGTCTCCGGATGCTCAACCCATAATAGATAAAGCGGACAACGTACAGGATTTCTATTTTGCCGTGGGTTTTAGCGGGCACGGTTTCATGCTGGCACCTGCCGTTGGGGAAGCCCTTGCGGAATGGATTGTTTACGGTAAACCGGAGAAAATAGATATCTCAAATCTCAAAATAGATAGATTTGCAAAAGGTGTTTCAAGAGAAAAAAATGTTGTATAAGGAGGTATGAATATGCCAGAGGCCACAGATTACATTATTCTTCCGCCCTTTAAGAATGAAGGGTACATCAACGTTTCTGATCCAGAGATCCAGCGGAAGATGAAAGAAGCTTTCGAAAAAATCGAAAAAGAGAGCAAGGAATACGACATAATAGTTGCAGGTAAAAGAATTAAAACCGATCGGAAGATACGCTCTATCAACCCTAGCAACCCTGAAGAGGTTGTTGGAATCGTTTCAAAGGCGGATAAAGAAATTGTCGATACGGCTATCGAAAAAGCGTGGAAGGTCTTTGAATACTGGAAAAATCTCCCGGTCGAAAAACGGGTGGAGCCGTTCCTTAGAGCCGCCAAAATAATGAGGGAAAGGCGCTACGAGCTTGACGCAACGATGATAATGGAGGTTGGGAAGAACTGGCTCGAAGCCGATGCGGATCTTGCTGAAGCGATTGATTTCCTCGAATTCTACGCACGTGAAGCTGTCAGATATGCGTCCCCTCAACCGGTGGTGAGAATCCCCACTGAAAACAATGAATTGGTTTACATTCCTCTTGGGGTTGGTGCGGTAATTCCGCCATGGAACTTCCCTGCAGCCATAATGGCCGGAATGACCACAGCAGCGGCTATAACAGGAAATTGTGTCATACTCAAGCCCGCGAGTGACTCTCCTGTAATAGCCGCAAAATTTGTTGAGATCCTTCATGAAGCTGGTCTACCCGAAGGAGTGGTCAATTACGTTCCGGGAAGTGGTGGAGAGATAGGTGATTATATCGTACAGCATCCGAAGATAAGGTTCATCTCCTTCACCGGCTCAAAAGAAGTGGGGTTGAGAATAAACGAGCTCGCTGCGAAGCACCAGCCTGGGCAGCTCTGGATAAAGCGTGTTGTTCTAGAAATGGGCGGAAAAGATGCTGTCGTAGTTGATGAAACAGCCGATCTTGATGCTGCAGCTGAAGGGTGTGTTGCCAGCGCCTTTGGGTTCCAGGGGCAGAAATGTTCTGCCGGATCCCGTATAATCGCCGTTAAGGAGATATACGACGAACTCCTTGAAAAAGTCGTTGAAAGAACGAAAAAGATAAAGATCGGTGATGTGAGAGACCCAGAAAATTGGCTCGGCCCGGTTGTGAACCAGTATGCCGAGAGGAAGATTTTAAGCTATATAGAAATCGGTTCAACAGAGGGCAGAATCGTTCATGGCGGCAAGAAGGTGAAGAGTCTTCCCGGATATTTCATTGAGCCAACCATAATCGCTGATGTTGATAGAAATGTGCGGGTGGCTCAGGAAGAAATCTTTGGACCGGTAACAGCTTTTATAAGAGCCGATGATTTTGATGACGCGATGGCGATAGCGAATGGAACGGAGTATGGCCTTACGGGTGCGCTTTATACCAGAAAGCGCGAAAGGATAGAAACAGCCAAAAGGGTTTTCCATGTTGGGAATTTGTATTTCAACAGGAAATGTACGGGAGCACTTGTTGGGGTTCATCCCTTCGGTGGTTTCAACATGTCCGGGACGGATTCAAAGGCTGGCGGAAGGGATTATCTGTTACTATTTTTGCAGGCCAAATCGATATCTGAGAAGATAAACCTGTAAAGCTAATAAAAACGCCACCCGGATCGGGTGGCGTTTTTGGTTTTCAGTTTTAACCTCAAATTTTAACCTTAAATCAGAATATGTAGGCGATAGCTCCTGACCAGTAGTATCCACCAATACCGTATCCACTTGTTGAGGTAAGTAAAAATTTATCACCAATCAAGGTTTTAAACGTTATACCAGCGCCCAAAACAAAAGATGTACCACTGAGATCGAAAGATAAACCAGCCCCTGCACCGAGATAAACTTTTGCCAGTTTGGTTCCGAGATTGTATTCATAAATTTTGAAGGGAGTGTAGTTGGCAGAGATACCTAACCCATTTCCAAGTGCTCCCATCAGGACGGTATGCCCTTCTCCAAAATCTGCGAGATTGTAGGTTAATGTAAGACCTCCGACGATTCCAACAACATCTCCAACCCCACCAACACCCGCGAAGTAATTCGCAAAAGCAAAGCTTGCCAGAGAGAGGATTAATACCAATGCCAAAATTGTTCTCATACTTTCACCTCCAAAAAAGCACATAGATATGAGCATTATAACAAACATTTCATAAATTATTATAGAAAAGTTTGGAATTGTTAGCTCCTAGTTTTTGAACTTTCTAACCCCTGGACCTTATACCCGTTTCTTTATCAAAGCTCTAGTCTCCAACATCCAATCTCGCTCTCTAAAAGATACTTAGCCACAACGAAGTTGCGCAGAGCCGTGACGTAGTCACGCAGAGCCTGAGCGAAGCTCAGTAAAGCCATTGCGAAGCAACGCACAGCGTCCGCAAGCCTCAACGTCGTAAGCCTCCGGAACGAAGTTCCGCACTTCTGCCGCGCAGCAGCTCTCTCAAATTCTCGGTTCTCGATCACCAAATCTCACTCCATGTTATAATCATCAAAAAAATGAGGAGGTGTTTTCTTATGAAGAAAAGAAATCTAATATATGGCCAATCTGGCGGAGTGACATCTGTGATAAACGCTTCAGCATACGGTGCTATAATTGCAGCCATCAACAACCCTATGGTTGAGAATGTTTACGCTGCTCTGAACGGGATAAAGGGAATACTGGAAGAAAGAATAATCGATTTGAAAGCCGAATCAAAGGATGAGATTGAAAAGATTGCTTTTACTCCTGGAGCAATCTTTGGCTCTTGCAGGACAAAGCTCAAAACTGAAGAAGATTTCGAGAGGTTGTTCAATGTCTTTGACGCATACGATATAGGTTATTTTCTGTATAATGGTGGAAATGATTCTATGGAAACCGCTTACCAAATAGCGTTAAAAGCACAGGAATACGGTTATCCGCTGAAAGTAATAGGAATCCCCAAAACTGTTGATAACGACCTTATGTATACTGACCATTGTCCCGGTTATGGCTCCGCAGCGAAATTTACAGCCATATCAATTCTTGAAGCTACAAGAGATCTGGAGTCAATGCATACCGACTCGACTCAGGTTTTCATACTAGAATCAATGGGACGCTATGCTGGTTGGCTTGCTGCTTCAGGGATTCTTGCAAATATAAATGGAGAACGCGGTCCTCAAATCTTTCTTCTACCGGAAGTACCCTTCGATGAAGAGAAATTCTTGTCGAAGGTCGAAGAAGTCATAAAAAGAGATGGATATTGTAGCATTGTTGCAGCCGAAGCTTTAAAAGACTCTGAAGGAAATTACATTTCGACAGAAGATTATACCGATGCATTTGGCAATATCCAGCTTGGAAAGATAGGTATTTACCTGCAAAAGTTGATACGACAAAATCTCGGCAGAAAGGTTCATACAGCTCTTCCGGATTATCTCCAGCGGTCTTCCAGACACATAGCCAGCTTGACAGATTGGGAGGAAGCCATTGGAGTTGGAGCTGCTGCGGTTAAATTTGCGGTTGATCAAGGACTAAGTGGTGTTATGGTGTCGATAGTAAGAGATTTAGATAGTCCATACTTGAAGCACTATGAGCCTGTCAGTTTAGAAGGGATAGGTGGAAAGGTTAAGTATCTGCCAGAAGAGTATATCTCCCCGGATGGTTTTGGTGTCACCGAAAAGTTCGTCGAATACGTAAGACCTTTGATACAGGGCGAAGCTCCCAACCATTACCTTCGAGGTATACCGGTATATGCAAATCTGAAAAAAGTTCCAGTAAAAAGAAAATAAAAAACGGGAGTCAAAAGACTCCCGTTTTCATAATGTAAGCTTTTTACCTCTCTTTTTTGAAATTAAATCCTCGTGAGAACACTGCTATGCAAGCTTTTACAGCCTCAGGGTCGTAGAGGTTACCTGAATTTGTGGTGATCTCTTCTAAAGCTTTAGCTATACCAAGTGCCGGACGATAGGGTCTGTGGAACGCCATGGCTTCAACAACATCTGACACTGCTAGTATCTTCGCTTCTGTGAGAATTTGATTACCCTTCAAGCCATTAGGATAACCGGATCCATCTATTCGTTCGTGATGCTGGAGCACAATCTCAGCTATGGGTTGAGAAAATTCCACGTCTTTTAATATTTCAAATGCAGTTTGTGGATGGTTTCTTACAATTCCGAGTTCAAAATTATTCAGTTTGTCGGGCTTGTTCAAGATATCTGTTGGTACGGATATCTTGCCAATATCATGTAAAAGACCAGCTATACGAACAGCCTCAATTTGTTCTTCTGACAGGTTCATCTCTCTGGCAATAGCGCAGGCAAGCTGACTTACGCGTCGTTGATGACCAGAAGTGTAGGCATCTCTCATTTCAATTACCAATCCTATTGTTTCAACAACGGAATCCAGGGTTCTCTGTACTTTTTTATTAGCTTTTTTCGAGTTCTTTGTTTCTTTCTTCTAACTGAAGCATTCCATCTTCCAATTTCTTGATCAATCTCTCGTTGTATTTTTTGAGATATACAATCTCTTCCTTATTTACTACCTTGTTGTTTGAAGGTTTTACTTTATGGTTCTGAATAACTTCTTTTATTATCTCAACAAAAGCAGCAGGTTCTAATGGCTTGACAACAAACCTATCGACTCCAAGGCTGAGGGCGAATTTTCTATCTTCTGGATCGGTGTAGGCAGCGGTATAAAGTATAAAAGGAATTTCTTTTAATCTATCATCCATTTTCACCCTGCGACATAATTGAAAACCATCCATCTCGGGCATCAAAATATCGGAAATTACCACGTCAAAATCCTGTTCGGCCAATTTCTCCAGAGCTTCAACACCATTCTGGGAGGATTCAACTTCATAACCATAGCTCTTGAACAAAGTCTCTAACATATAGATATTTTCTTTGTTATCATCAACAGCCAGAATTTTCATGTTTATCACTTTCCTTATTTTCGAAAAGATATTTCTCTATTTCTGGTATGAAATTCTCAGGAAAAAAAGGTTTCTTGATGTATCCAACACAGCCGATGGCAAGCGCCTTTTTTTCATCTGCTGGCATGGCGTAAGAAGTTACAGCGATAACAGATTCTGTTCGTTATCATCTATCACCAGTACTTTTTTCTTCATGGTTATTCGCCTCCACAGATTTGAGCGGCAGGGTGAATGTAAATGTAGAACCTTTACCGTATTCGCTCTCAACCCAGATCTCACCGCCCAACAATGTCACAAGTTTTTTGGAAAGATAAAGCCCCAGCCCAGCACCTTGATATCTGCGCCGTGCCGAACCACTTATCTGTCGAAAAGCTTCAAATAATGTTTCCATATCTTCTTCCTTTATCCCTTTTCCTGTATCAGAAACACTGATTTTCAGTTTATCTCCATCTACCTCGCATTTTATCCTTACCTCGCCCTTCTCCGTGAATTTAATCGCGTTACTGACCAGATTCAGGAGAATCTGGAAAACCCTCCTTTTATCACTGTAGATCTCTGGAATCTCATCAGGTATTTCTGTTATTAACTTCACTTCTTTTTTAGAAATCAACGGCGAAACATTTTGTACAACTTCAGAAATAACGTCTTTAATGTTGAATCTTTCCTTAGAAAAACTCAATTCTACCAGCTTCAATCTTGGAGATATCCAGAATATCGTTTATTAGATTTAAGAGGTGTACTGAAGAGCTGTGAACCATAGAGAGTTGTTTCCTTTGTTCTTCATTGATGTCTCCTGAAATGCCCTGCAAAATCATGCTAACGAAACCAATAATGGAGTTGAGAGGGGTTCTCAACTCATGACTCATAGTAGCAAGAAATTCGGATTTTAGACGTTCTAACTCTTTGAGCTTGATATTATCTTGTTCCATAGTTTTTATCATTTTCTTTGCATTTGTGAGAATCGTAAAATGTATTAAGAGGACAACAATCAGAAATGCAGCAGCAATAACAATGAAAATGGTTAGGGATATTTTCTTTATGCGAGTATAGATAATATTGTTGGGTACACTTGCAACGAGAAATGCGTCTGTATCTCTTAATTTCATGATGTACCGCGTTGTTTTCCCATCTGAACTCAAAGTGTCATCTTTGAGAACGTCAAATATTTTTCCTTTTAATGAAATGTATTTTGAATTAGTTGCGATATAGATCTCATATACGATATTTCCTGTATTGATCTCATCTAAGAGTTTTGTCATATCAAAAGAAACTAAATCATGACCTATAACCGTGACATTTTCGCCATTGCGTCCTCTCGAAGAGGTCATAAAAACAAAATTGTGATTAGTATTTTCACGTATTGGAGAACATACATTGACAACAATCGATTGATTCTCAAATTCTATATCTAAAGTTGTTTCTGACACGTCTTCACAACTTATTGCTTTTTCCATGTTTGAATCTCCAACAGAAGCAATGATGTTTCCTGAAACAATCCGTGTGGCTCTTTTCAAGTTTTGGAGAACATTAGCACCATCGAGATATTTCGGTGCAGTATATTCTTGAAGTTCTTCGAAAGTGATGTTACCACTGAGATATTCAACTATCATCTTTCTGATCATAGTGCGGCTGGAAAGGCTTTCTGCTCCCTCAATACAACGCTTAAGAAAATTCTCAATGGCCTTCTTGGATAATTTAGCGTTGTTTGAAAATTTTTCATTGAGTTCTTTTGTAAGTTCATTTTTCATTGGCATGTAAATCCCAAAGGTCACAGCGAGAAATATTATCAGCAAAGAAACAAACAGACTCATTCTGAAGACGTTCAACAACTTATTCATAACGCCTCCAGGAAATCAAACATTTCCATTATTCCTCCTTAAAATGTTTCAATCTTCAATGATGATCTTGTCAAAAGGATGTTCTTGGCGAGTATTTAATTACACAGAAGATATGATGGTTTTATAACGGGTGCGAGGCTATCTTCCCGTACTTTTTGAAAGCAGCATACTGTTTTTCAATGACCTTTCATCTCGCTTTAAAAGTGTGCACTTTGAACTCACTTCACTTTTAACTATATGCTGTTTCACTATGTTCCCTTTTCATTGACATTATACTTTCATAGGCGTTATGTTTTATATATGTGATTTCACCATTATGCTACTCTTTTACTAAAAATAGTGTCTGCTGTAGTTGTTTAGAAACAAAAGGGAATGAATTGATCGAATAAAGGTGGAGTAGAGAAGGGATACAAAGAACCACCGGGATATACAACAACTACGAAATACGGTATTGCACCCCGAAAGCACTTCCAGGCCATAGGTTACGCAACCCCTGGCACCATCTCTTGACCCTACTATTTTTTGTCTGTTTTTCCTAAGTGAGAATGGCACATTGAGTACATGTGATAGACATAATAAAAGCGTCGAAATAGGGTACAATTTCTATATCCGAAAGGATAATTCGCTACTTGCAAATGGTGCAAGAGATTTTCAGGAGGAAACATGAAAGGAACAGTTAAGTGGTTTAATGCTCAGAAGGGCTACGGATTCATTACCAGAGACGAAGGAGAGGACGTTTTTATCCATTTTTCAGGGATTGTCTCAGATGGATTTAAAACACTTGAAGAAGGCCAGAGAGTGGAATTTGACATTGAAAACGGTCAGAAGGGTGCTCAGGCAGTAAACGTTAAAACAGTCGAATAATTCTAATAAACCTGAAAAAGGCCTACGAGATGGTAGGCCTTTTTTATTGGGACTTATAGAAACTGAGATGGCGAAGCCCATAAGACATATTCGAAGAATCCATGAGTTTATACAAATCTGGTTGATTTTTTGTCCAGTTTTTCAGGGTGAATTAAATCTGCTCTCCCCAACCCTCTGGCTGCCAGAAGTGGTTTTTCAAACTATGATCATTGTTTCAGATTGAAGGTTCATATGGTGAGAAAGAAGATTTAAGTTGTTTCAAAGAGCGTCGGGAAGTTGCTAAAATCACAGGTAATATTAGCTCAAAGAAAATGCAAGAAGCTGGCAAAGAAAAAACTTGTTATTTGACTTGCTATTTAATTCAATGATGTTATAATCAACATAATTTACCCCACAGAGGTGCACCGGAGATGAGTAAACCGTCCATCATGGGGATCGGGACGGATTGAAAGGCGAAGGTGCCGAAGGATACAGGGTACCCCAAGCTCTGTACTCCTGGGTATACGGGGAATACCCGTATAACTGTCACGGGGCTGTGTCTCGTGGAGCGCTGGTGGGCATGAAAATACATAGTATTTTAGTATTTCATACCACGGGTGTTTCCATGCGGAGACACCCATTTTGTCATTTTTAGAGGTGCTAAGATGAGAATTGCCGTAGTAGGTGCGACTGGTGAGGTAGGAAATGCAATGATCAGGGTCCTCAATGAAAGGGGACTTGTCAACGACGACCTTGTTCTTCTGGCTTCAAAGAAAAGCGTGGGAAAGAAGCTTAAGGTAGACTCTAGAGAATTTACGGTTAAGGAATTGACTTCAGAAATTCTCAGGACTGGATTCGATTACGTGTTGTTTTCGGCTGGGGCTAGCGTCTCCAGAGAGTTTGCACCAGTTGCTGCGGCCGCTGGTGCTGTTGTCATCGACAATTCTTCAGCCTTCAGAATGGATCCTGCTATTCCTCTGGTTGTTCCCGAGATAAACGGTGCCCTGTTGAAAGATTACGGCGGAATTGTTGCAAACCCCAACTGTTCAACGATTCAGATGGTACTTTCCCTTTATAGAGTACATCGAAGATTTGGCATCAAAACGATTGTGGTATCCACTTATCAAGCTGTCTCTGGGGCTGGCAGAAAGGGCTTGAACGAGCTATTTGCGCAGGAACGGGGCTCTGAAGGAACCCGGATTTTTGCTGACCGCATACATCGGAACGTGGTCCCGCAGATCGGAGATTTTCTGGAATCAGGGTTCACCACGGAAGAACTGAAGATGATTAATGAAACCCGGAAAATTCTCAACGATCCGGAAATATCTATCTGGCCCACCACAGTAAGGGTTCCTGTTCTGTACGGACATTCAGAGTCTATATTTGTTGAGACAAAGAGACCCTTTACCATAGACTCTCTAAAGGATGAACTTGGAAAATGTGAAGATGTTGTACTTACAAACCAGCTTATAACACCTCGCCAGGTAGCCGGAGACGATCTTACATATGTATCACGGGTTAGAAGTCTCGACAATACACACTTCTTGATCTGGAACGTGGCAGATAACATCAGAGTTGGGGCTGCTACCAATGCAGTGAGGATACTGCAGAAGCACAGGGAGCTGAATTCATGACGGGCGCATACTACTCTGCCACGGGAAATACCTTCTTTGTAGTAGATTCAAGAAACACAAAGTTGACTGACTCGACCAAAGAGGCAGTAGTGTTGAAATACGTTGACGAGAGAGATGGTGTTATTTTTGTGGAAGACCATTTCATGGATTACTTCAACAGGGACGGCAAACGTGCTGAATTCTGTGGCAATGGTGCCCGAACCTATGTTGCTTTTATCCATGAGATAACAGGAGAAACTAAGATAACCTTTGAATCCTACGCCGGTAGAATTGAAGGTTTTGTTGACGGATTGTATAACGTCAAAATGCCTCCTGTTAACTATCATGGAAGCCGTGAATTCCAGGGGATAAAGGGCGAATTCCTTACTGTGGGAGTCCCACATTTTGTAATTGAAGGCGACACAGAAAAGCTGGAATGGGAGACTTTGATTCCCATTAGATGGGAACTCAACACCAATATAAACGTGTACAAAGAGATTGAGCCAGGAAAACTCAGAATAAGGACCTTTGAGCGTGGGGTCGAGGGTGAGACGGGAGCATGTGGTACCGGTGCCACAGCAACTGCCTGGTGTTACGCAAGGGGAAGAAAACTATTACAGGTTACTTTGCAGGCCAATGGTGGGGAACTTGTTGTAAGTTTCAAAGAAGGCAACATATATTTAGGAGGAGGTGTTGAAAGATGTTCAGAGGTGCTGCAAGTGCAGTTATAACACCATTTAAAGGAAATGAAATTGATTATGATAGCTTCGATAAGTTTTTAAAGTTTCAGCTTGATTCAGGTATAAACGGGCTTATAGTCCTTGGAACCACAGGTGAAGCTCCAACTGTAACCTCAGAAGAACGAAGAGAAATTATAAGCTTCGCTGTCAAGAAAGTCGGCGGCAGAGTACCGGTGATAATAGGTACGGGAAGCAATTCCACAGCCCATAGCATAGAACTTAGTCAGGAAGCCTTTGAGCTAGGTGCAGACGGTGTCCTGGTCGTGACACCCTACTACAACAAGCCTACCCAGGAGGGGCTATACAGACATTATGAAGCCATAGCAAAGAGTGTTCCCGGTCCCGTAATTATATATAACGTTCCCGGAAGGACCGGTATCAACATAATCCCTGAGACTGTCCTTCGCTGTGCACAGATAGAGAACATCGTGGGTATCAAAGAGGCATCAGGAAATCAGGCTCAGGTAGATGAACTGCTTAGATTAAAGGCAAAAGTTAGGCCCGAATTCAAAGTCTGGTCTGGAAACGATGATCAGGCTTTCCATCTAGTTTGCAGTGGTGGAGACGGTGTCATTTCCGTTTTGTCAAACGTAGCACCTTCACAGACCGTTGAAATGATTGCAGCGGCTCTTGATGGTGATCTGGAAAAGGCCAGGGAGATCCATCTAAAGTTATTTCCCCTGATGAAGGCTCTCTTTATAGAAACCAATCCTATTCCTGTTAAATTTGCCACTCATCTTCTGGGATTTGGTTCTGGAACCCTTAGATTACCACTGACTGAGGCCAGTGAGCGAACCAGGGAGGTTGTCAAAAAGGCAATGCAGGATTGTGGGGTGCTCAGATGAATTACGGTCTTATAGGTTACACTGGACAGATGGGAAAGGCCATTCAGGAGGTAATGACAGACTCAAAGCTAGTCTACACCCGTGATGAAAACGGGCGTAACCTTATAAAAACGCCTGAAGTGATAATAGATTTTTCTAACAGAAGCGCCCTTTCCGAAACCATCAAAGATTGCAGGGAATTCAAATGCGGTTTGGTTATTGGAACTACCGCTTTGACAGAAGCAGATTTCGAATTGCTTCACAAGTTAGCCGAAGAGGTACCCGTGGTACAGAGCTATAACTTTTCTCCGGGAATAAACCTATTAAAACTCATACTCAGACAGTTTTCGCCCTATATGAAAAACTGGGATGTGGAGATAGTAGAAAAACACCACAACAGAAAAAAGGACGCACCTTCTGGAACAGCAATCATGCTGCAGAAAGAGCTTGGCAGGGAGGCGAAAATACACTCCCTAAGAGAAGGCGGGATTCCTGGCGACCACTCGATAATCTTTGCCAATGACGGAGAGGTTCTGGAGTTGAGTCACAGGGCGATTTCAAGAAAGGTTTTTGCCATCGGGGCAAAGGAAGCAGCAAACTTTGTGTTGAAAAAAGAAAAAGGCTTTTTCAGCTATGAAGAGGTGATACTATGAACGCTGAAACAATAATAAAAATGATAAAGGACTCAAAGAAGAAAACTCCGGCCGTATGTTATGTTAGCGGAAATCTTGAAGGTCTGGAAACGGGAACACTGAACTTCGTTGGAGGCAAAGACTTCGGTGTGATAATCGGAGATTTCAAGGAAATTCAGGATCTTATTGCAAGAGAAAGAGAGAGAATAACGGGTTATCACATCAATATTCAGGCTCGAAATTCAGCTCTTCCCCTGGCAGATTTGACGAAGTATGAGGCGCGTATAGAGCCTGGAGCAATCATCAGGGACCTTGTTGAAATAGGCAAGGGCGCTGTAATAATGATGGGGGCCGTAATAAATGTTGGTGCAGTAATAGGAAAGGGTACAATGATAGATATGAACGCTGTGATCGGTGGACGCGCCATTATAGGTGGCAACTGTCATATAGGCGCCGGAGCCGTAGTGGCCGGGGTTATAGAACCACCCAGCGCAACTCCGGTAATAATCGAAGACAACGTATTGGTGGGAGCCAATGCTGTGATACTTGAGGGAGTCAGAGTTGGAGCTAACTCCGTCGTAGCTGCTGGGGCAGTGGTTACAAAAGATGTACCTTCAGGGACAGTAGTGGCTGGAATACCAGCGAAGGTAATTAAAGCCTTTGATGCTACTACTGCTGACAAGACAAAGATAGTTCAAGACTTGAGAGAACTATAGATATTGAGGAGTTGCTGAAATGCTGGTTCAGAAATATGGCGGCTCATCGGTAGCAACGTTGGAGCGAATAGCTAATGTGGCAAATAGAATCAAAGCAAGGGTTGACACCGGAGAGAAAATCATTGTTGTAGTTTCCGCCATGGGTGAAACGACCAACAAGCTTATCTCCCTCGCTAAAAAGATATCAGATGATCCTGATCCAAGAGAACTGGATATGTTACTGGCCACTGGAGAGCAAAAGTCCGCTGCCCTTCTATCAATGATGTTGTTGAAAATGGGAGTCAAAGCGGTTTCATATAACGCCTTTCAGCTCAATATTCTGACCACCGACAACCATACCGATGCCCGCATAATGGACATGAACCTTGAAAAGGTCAAAAAAGAATTGCAGGATAAGGACGTTATAGTGGTAACCGGTTTCCAGGGTATAACCCCCGAAGGAAACCTAACAACCCTTGGAAGAGGGGGTTCCGATACTTCAGCTGTAGCAATAGCCGCCAAGCTCGGTACCCGTTGCGAAATATACAGCGATGTCGCGGGGATATACACCACCGATCCCAAATTCTATAGCAAAGCAAAAAAGCTTGAATATATAACCTACGACGAAATGTTAGAACTGGCTGCTCAGGGCTCACGGGTCCTTCATTCAAGGGCAGTGGAAATTGCAAAAAAGTACAATGTTGAAGTAGTATGTCTATCCTCATTTTCAGATGAAGGAGGTACTACCATAGTGAACACACTTCCCGAATGGCTTGAACAACCGGTGGTCACGGGTGTCGCCATGGATTCGAACCAGATAAAAATAACAATTAACAATATTCCCAACAACGTAGACCTTATAAGCGGTATCTTCAATGCTGTAGCCGAAGCCCGAATAAATATTGACATGATCTCCATAGTAAACGACAATTCCCATACCCACATAACCTTTACAGCGGTAGCCGGTAATCCCGATAGAGTAGAAGAGGTTATAAAGACGGTTCTGAAGGATGAAAAGGGCTGGAAAATAACTGCCGATACAAATGTTACAAAGGTATCCGCCATAGGTGTCGGAATGAGGTCTAATTCAGGAGTAGCTTCTCGTTTCTTCTCTGCTTTGCAGCGGGAAGGCATCAGGATAATAGCCACAACTACTTCCGAAATAAAGATTTCGGTGCTTGTTCCAAAGGAAGAATCGGGAAGAGCTTTGAAGGCTCTGATAGATGAGTTTGAGCTTTGAGGGTGGTTCGTATGCTGTGCAAGGTATATACACCATATGAATTTAAGGTTGAGAAGGCCCGGGGAATAGAGATATTCACAGACAAGGGTGTATTTCTCGACACCTATTCCGGAATCGGTGTTCTGGCTCTTGGACATTCAAATCCCGAAGTACTGACCGCAATGAAGAAAAAGCTGGAAAGATACACCCATCTGTCAAATTACTTCCTTGACGAAGATGCAGAAGAAGTGGCTGCGAGGTTGGTTGGCCTGTCAGGCAAGGTTGGAGAGGTTTTCTTCACCAATTCGGGTACAGAAGCTACCGAGGCTGCCTTAAAGGCAATCAAAAAACTCCGTAAGGGTAAGATAGTGAGCTTTGTGGGAAACTTTCACGGACGTACCATCGGTGCCCTATCGCTGACCTATGGTAAAGCAATACGCGAACCCTTCGAACCCCTGCTGACTGAAAGAGTTTTTCTGAAGCCGGACCCTGAGAAATTTACTAGCTTTGCCAGAGAAAACCAGATAGCCGGAGTCTTTATCGAGTGCATACAGGGAAACAGCGGTGTATTACCACTGTCTGAAGAACTTCTGGAAACCATTTCACAGTATCAAAGGGAGCAGGGTTTTATTCTTGTGGCAGATGAAATACAGTCCGGTCTGGGCAGGACAGGAAAAGCTTTCGCTTATCAACATTTTGGACTGAAGCCCGATATAATAACCGTAGGCAAAGCACTTGGTGGTGGTCTGCCCCTTGGTGCAGCTCTTTTCTCTGGATTCAGCCCCTTTAAATTCGGCGAACATGGCTCCACCTTTGCCCCGAACCCCGTTGCACTTGCCGCGGGAAAGATAGTTTTATCGAAATTAGACGAGGATTTTCTCATGCAAGTCCAGGAAAAGGGAAAATATTTTAGAGAAAAACTGGCTGAATTGCCATGGGCCCAGTCTGTAAATGGCTATGGTCTCATGATCGGTGTTACCACCGAAAACGCTTCAAAGGTAAAGGCTGAAGCCTATAATAGAGGCGTGCTATTGAACATAGCTGGAGGCAGAATTCGCTTCCTGCCAGCACTCAATATAACCATAGACGAGATAGATGAAATAATAAGCAGGCTTAATTTTGAAGGTTTTTGAATTTTCAAAGTCTGCATATTGTTTATGATTTTTTAGTATTTTTCACCCAACAATAATGGATTACCGTACCTCTTCAAATTTATCTTTTCCGACACCGCATACAGGGCATACCCAGTTATCTGGCAACTCTTCAAAAGGGGTTCCGGGGGCTACTCCAGAATCCGGATCACCGTTTTTTGGGTCATAAATGTAGCCACATACTTTGCACCGGTATTTTTTCTTGCCACTGCCCTTGTTTTCTTTTCTCTCTTCTACATATGTCGGAGCAGTCTTCGGGGATCTTCCTCCCTTGATTTCATGATAATAGGCATATGTCATGGGTTCTTTTTCATCGACAACTTCCGCATTAACGATTTCTCCAATATAAAGCACATGGGTACCAACATCAACTGCGTTTACCACTTTCGCTTCTAAGTTCGCTATGCAGTAGTCTTCTAACAATGGGACACCGGTTACCCCTATTTTGTGATTTATTTCTTTGAACTTGTCTAACTCTCTTCCGGACCTAAATCCAAAGTGTCCTATTAGTTTTAATGGGGTATCCTGGGATAGAACTGACACTCCAAATACTCTGCTTTTTTGAATGAAGTCATGGGTTAAGTTCTGTTTGTTTATGCAAATCGCTATTGTCGGTGGTTCTGCTACAACCTGGAACACGACATTAGCAATCTGCCCATTTTTCTTCCCATTCGTTTCTGAAGTGACAACGTACATACCGTAAGTGATCTTAAACATAGCCTCATAATCCATCTTTTCACCTCCGCACCAGGTACTAAAACAAAAAATCTCAGTTCCCTTTGTTTAAACAGTAATTCAAAAATGCTCTGCTAATTTCAGATGTCAGATATTTTCGTATTCAAACACTTTTTCCCCGGTCATCTGCTTTGTCTAACACTGATTTCTGTAAAAGAAGTACCTTCTCTTCACAGTTAAAAAATACTGCACTCGCTCGATTTTATGTCTTTATAGGTTCACTCATTAATTATTCTACATCATCACTATCTCTGACATTTAGTTTCTCCATTTCCAATAACAGCCGACCAGCGATAATCCGGGCTGGTTTTTCTCTGGCTTATCTCTTTCTAAAGCCGGTTTCTTCACAGAATTTTCTAACATCGAAAGTTTTTAATTTGTCTCTAACTTTTCTTTGACCCTTACGAATTCTTTCGGGGTCATATTTATGCTTTCGAATACGGCAAAAACCCGTCGCCTGTTCTAATGCTCCAGGACCAATGCTCTCAGAAAAAGGTGTCTGTTGTAGTTGTTTAGAAATAAAAGGAATGAATTAATAGAATAAAGGTGGTAGTCAGGAAGATATTCTTATAAAAACAGCTGTCCGAAATCGGACAGCTGTTTTTATATTCACGCATACATCTTAGATTACAAAGCCGATTCCTTGATCGTATTTGTAGGTTTCATACACCCTTTCAAACTCCTTCTCACATTCCAGGAAAGCATCGACAATATCGGGATCAAAGTGTTTTCCTCTATCAGCTTTGATCCTCCTGATCGCTTCTTCATGCGGTAATTCATCTTTATAAGGTCTTTTTGACCTTATGGCGTCGTAGGCATCACACAGGGCAAAGATTCTCGCTTCTAGAGGAATTTTTTCTCCTTTTAGGCCTTCCGGGTACCCTTCGCCATTGTGTTTTTCGTGATGATACGCACAGATGTTTCTTGCCATGATAATGTATGACCCTTTCAATCTGTATCTACCGATAACATCCTGAATGATCTGTTTTCCTATTATGGTGTGTTTTTTTATCTCTTCATATTCCTCTTTTGTTAACTTTCCTTCCTTCAACAGGATAGAATCCCGTATCCCTACCTTTCCCATGTCGTGCAAGGGTGCGGTATCGTAAAGGTTCTCAATGAATTCATTTGTGATGATTTTCCGGTATTTCTTGTTTTTGCGCAGTTGTTTTGTCAGTATCACCGCGTACTCTCTCGTTCTTTTTAAATGGCGTCCAGTTTCGGTATCCCTTCGTTCAGCAAGCGTAGCAAGAGAAGACATGATAGCTTTTTGCGCTCCCAACAGATCTCTTGATTTCGAGAAATCCAAATAAACACCTGCAAACATCAGGACGAGAAATAAAATAAAGATCAGCATTGATATCAATGTCAGGTTTTGGAGTGCCGCTTTCGATGTTGGGTGTTTGTGATATGATGCAACGATTAGGCGATTGCCTGGAAGAAAGTCAACAGTAGAATAGTGGATGGTTTCTATATCTGAAAGCTCTATATGGCCGGAATCATCGGGGAAGTTGTAATCGGATTTACGGAAATTAACTGATTTATCTGAGTTTGACGATATTAAGTATCCATCTTCAGTCTGGATGAAAACGTTTTTGGGCAACAATTCAAGGACTTTTGAAAATTCCACGCTTAGAACCAAGATTCCCCTTTTTTCTCCTTTAGAATCAAACAGAGGGGTTGCCAGCCTTATTACCGGGGTATAGGGCATTTCTATCTTTCCGTTTTCAATGTTCAAATCTATCGGAGAAACGTAGATCTGGTTTTCATCCATCTTCATGGCTTCTTGAAAATAGTAACGGTTTCTTTTATTCTGTAATTGTGAACCGGGAGCAATTATTGCTGTACCATCTGATCCACGAGCAACTTTGATTATCTCCTGTCCCGAAGAATCGATGATCCTGATCTTATAAAAGTGCTTGAAAACCTTTGCTAATTCAAAGAAGATCTCTTTAACTTTATTCTTATAACTAACGGATTCAAAATTGGTGTTTACATAGCTTCTGGTATTTGGAATGCTTTTGAGCAAAAACAAGACCCGTTCAAAATCGTGAATTTGCACTCTGATGATCTCTTCAGCGGTGAGTAATTGGGAAATCGTGCTTTCGTACTGCCATTTCGCTTCTTTTTCATATATCTGATTCTCACCGCGGTGGACAACTATCCAAAAGAGTGTAGTAAGAATTATAACGATCAATAAAAAAGCACCATTATGTTTTATGAATTTCCTCACATTATCGACCTCTTACCAATATTACTGAAGAAAATAGGGTCCCGAGGCTCAGTAACAAAACTACATCTACGTAACATTAGTGTATCATATAATACCTTACAGCAACTTTATGTTTTTTTTTTTGTTTTTTTTTTTGTTGTAACCGCCCTGTTAAAACCTACTTTGTTGCACGTATTGTTATTCCATTTCGAATAATCCAGCACAAATGCCATAAGTGTCCGTTATGAATTCCGTCACTTAACAGGTGTGTACAGAAAAATAAAAATACAGCGATAGGAAAAAGAAAAAGGAGCCTTGTCTGCAAGCGTCCTTGACGAAGCACACCACTTCAGCCGCGAAGCGGCTCTCTCACCTTTCCAGCTCTCGAATCCCGGTTGTTGATCAAGTCCGGAATGACAATCCTTTGTTTGTAGTTTTATTTTAAGCGATAACAACTACGAAGCAGTTTGCACCGCCAGAAAAATCGCGTGTCGATTTTTCTGGGCGTACCCCCGGCGAAGCCGGGCTCACCTGCAACGAAGTCGTGCTTACCGGGTCTCGGATCTCGATTCTCGGTTCTCGAACTCGCTAAAACATTCTTTAACGATTTCCAGAGCTTGATCTATATCGTCTTCCGTGATAACGAACGGTGGTAAGAATCTCACAGTGTTGTTTCCTGCTGGAACAAGTAACAATCCTTTCTCAAAACACTTTTTTGCAAAATCTTTTGCAGAAATTTCCTTCAGTTCCATTCCCAGCATTAACCCTATACCTCTCGTCTCTTTCACGTGTTCTGGAAATTTTTCTTTCAGGTTTTCGAGTTTTTTCTTCAAATAAATTCCCAGTTTTTCCACTTGTTCAAGAAGATTATTTTCCAGTATCTCTCTCATAACGGTTACTCCTGCACTGCAAGCGAGTGGATTTCCTCCGAATGTTGAGCCGTGGTCGCCGGGTTCCAGAATATCAGCTTTTTTATTCACAACAACCGCTCCGATCGGGACACCACCGCCTAGTCCTTTCGCAACCGTTAGAATATCTGGATCTACACCGTATCTTTGGTAGGCAAAGAGTTTCCCGGTTCTTCCCATTCCACATTGCACTTCATCGAAAATCAAAAGCGTTTCATATTCATTGCACAATTTTCTTACAGCTTCTAAGAAATCTTTTGTAGCTGGAATGATCCCACTTTCCCCTTGAACGGGCTCTAAAATCACAGCACACACTTCATTAGATATCTTCTGTTTCAGGGAATCGATGTTGTTGAATTCAAAATAATCGAAGCCATCAACAAGAGGTTTGAAATCTTCCTGGTATTTTGGTTGTCCCGTTGCTGTCAACGACCCTAAAGTTCTTCCATGGAAAGAATCATGGGCAGATAGAATCTTATACTTATTTTTATCCTTTTTCTTTCCGTATTTTCGTGCAATCTTAATTGCGGTTTCGTTGGCTTCTGTACCGCTGTTCACAAAGAATACTTTCCCCTTCAAAGTATTTTCTCCTAACAGCTTTGCAAGCTCAATTTGTGGTTCTGTCCAGTATAAATTCGAACAGTGGATCAACTTTTCAGCTTGAGTTTTTATCGTTTCTACGAGCTTTGGGTGTGAATGGCCAAGCACATTAACCGCTATTCCTGATGTGAAATCAAGGTAAGATTTTCCATTTTTATCCCAGATCCGGGCACCTTCACCGTGATCAAATACCACAGGAAATCTATTGTAGGTATTCATCAGATAATTCATACCATTCATTCTCACACCTCCAGGTTCTTTATCATAGTTCCAATTCCTTCTTTGCTGAAAATCTCGAGTAGTAAGGCATGTTCCACCCCACCATTTATTATGTGAACGCTTTTGACACCGCTGTTCACAGCTGAGATTGCACACTGGAGTTTTGGAATCATGCCGCCTTTCACAATATTTTTTTCGATTAAATCCTCAGCTTCTTTTGATGATAGAATGGGTAACAACTTTCCATCTTTAAAAACACCATCTACATCTGTCAGAAGAACCAATTTTTCAACTTCCAAACTTTTTGCTATTTCAGCAGCGACAATATCTGCATTGATGTTGTACGAAGTCCCATCTTCTCCAAAGCCAATGGGAGCTATCACAGGAATGTAGCCTTCCACCAGAAGCCCTTTTATTAGAGTGGTATCCACTTTTTTTACTTTTCCAACATAACCTATATCCCCATATTTCGTTTCTTTCTCTGCAAGTAGAAGCTCACCATCTTTGCCACATACACCGATCGCTTTTCCACCATGAAGATTTATATTCATGACTATGTCTTTATTAACCTTCCCAACGAGTACCATCTCGACTATTTCCATTGTTTTCTCATCGGTGATCCTGTACCCGTTTTTGAAAACTGGTTCTATTCCAAGTTGGTTCATGAGACTGCTTATTTCAGAACCACCGCCATGAACTATTACGGGATTTATGCCGGTGTATTTTAAAAGAACCAGATCCTTTATGAACGCTTCTTTTGCATTTTCATTTTTCATGGCACTTCCACCGAACTTTATCACAAAGGTTTTTCCGTGGAATTCCTTTATGTATGGAAGCGCTTCAAGGAGTACCTGAACAGTTTCACGCTTCACGTTCTGTACCTCCCGTTTATCTCCACATATTTTTCAGTCAGATCGCTTCCCCAGGCTGTTGCTTCACCATTACCCTGTTTCATGTCGAGTATCAATCTTACGTATTTTGAACTCAAGATTTCTTTTGCCTCAATTTCATCAAAAGGATATTCACAGCCATCTTTTGCCACCATTATCCTGTTTTTTTCGCTTTCAATATAGAGATCTAATCTTGAATGGTCAAACATCGCACCCGAATAACCTGCAGCTGCAAATACCCTTCCCCAGTTCGCATCTTCACCGTATATAGCTGTTTTCACAAGATTTGACGAAACCACTGAGAGCGCAACTTTCTTTGCCACGTTAACATTTGGAGCGTTTATTACCTTCACTTCCATGAGTTTGGTAGCGCCTTCGCCGTCCTCTACGATCTTTTTTGCAAGTTCGGTGTTTACAATGTCAATCGCTTCAGAAAACTTTTGGAATTCCTCTGTTCCTTCGTGTATTTCTAGAGCGTCCGATAATCCATTTGCGAGAATCAAAACCATGTCGTTTGTGCTCGTATCCCCATCAACGTCGATCATGTTGTAGGTTTTGTCAACGGAAGCCTTTAGAAGTTTTTTCAAAGCTTCTGGAGTAATCTGAGCATCTGTTAAGATGAAGGAAAGCATTGTTGCCATGTTGGGATGTATCATTCCAGAACCTTTTGCCACACCTAAAACGTTCACTTCTTTTCCATTTATTTCCACCCTGACTGAGCTTGTCTTTGTAACCGTATCGGTTGTCATTATGGCCTCAGCAAATGGTAAGGGATCCTCAGCTAAATTCTTCGCTGCTTCTTCTATGCCGGATTCTATCTTCTCCATGGGAAGTTGGACTCCTATCAACCCGGTTGAAGAAACAAGAACGCTATCAACTGGAATGCCCAATTCCTTCGCTGTTTTTTCTGCCATTTTTATTGTGTTTTTCATCCCCTGTTCTCCAGTACATGCGTTCGCAACACCGCTGTTCACCACGATAGCCCTTATGTTCTTGAAGCTCTTTTCAAGGACTTCCATGTTGTAAACTACCGGAGCGGCCTTCACTACATTTGTCGTGAAAACACCAGCGGCTATGCATGGTTTTTCTGAGTATATTATTCCTAAATCTTTTCTTTTTCTCTTTATCCCACAATGTAGTCCTACAAATTTAAAGCCTTTTGGTATGTTCATTTTTTCGACCTCCTTTTATGGATAAATTGGATTGAAAGAAAGCCCTGCATCTTCGGCTAAGGAAAACATGACGTTCATGTTTTGAACAGCCTGTCCGGACGCTCCTTTTACGAGGTTGTCTATCACACTTATCAGGATGAGCGTGTCGGTTCTATCGTCTTTTGCCATAGATATGAAAGCGTGATTTGAACCGTAAGTCCATTTTGTTGAAGGATAAACGCCTGGTTGAAGGACGTGGATGAATTTCTCTTTTCCATAGTATTCCCGGTATAATTCATAAACCTCATCTAAAGATAGATCCGTTTTCACATATATCGTCGAAAGGATTCCTCTAACCATCGGGACGAGGTGTGGAGTGAAGACAAGTTTTAGTCTTTTACCGCAAAGTTTAGACATTTCCTGCTCCATTTCCGGGACATGCCTGTGCTTTGACACGTTATACGCCTTCAGACTCCCGCTAAGTTCAGAAAATGAGTAATCTATCGATTCCTTTTTTCCGGCACCTGAAACCCCGGATTTTGAATCCACAATGATTGTTTCTTCATCCAGTGAACCGTTCTTCAATAGTGGAGCCGTTGCAAGCAAAACACTCGTAGGATAACAGCCTGGATTTCCAACGAATCTGGCATTCTTTATCTTTTCCCTGTACAGCTCTGTTAAGCCGTAAACCCTTTCAGTAGGATCATAATCAGGTAGCTTTTTAGAATACCATTCCTCGTAAACGGCAGGGTCATCGAATCTAAAATCAGCTCCAAGGTCGATTATTCGAACATCTTTCAATTTTCTGGCAATTTCATAGGAAACACCGGCTGGAAGTGCCGTGAATACAACATCACAATTTTTCGAGATTTTTTCAGGGTCTATCTCTTCGAGGGTTTCATTTTTTAGTCGAGAAGGGATAAACGTCATTCAATTTTTTCCCCGCAAAACTCCTGGAAGAAAGAAAGGTTATTTTAACATCAGGGTGATTGGTGAGTATTCTCACGAGTTCCAATCCTGTGTAGCCAGTTGCACCTATTATTCCAACCCTTATCATTTCTTCTCGCCTCCGTAACTTTGGGCTATTTTTCTGTAAGCGTCCCTAAACGGGGTACCTTTTTTAACCATTTCATAAACCTTTTGAGTCGCAAGGACCTCTTCCGTTATGCTTTTTTCGCAATTTTCCTTGTTGACGCTCAGCCTTTCGAATACGATTTTCATTACCTTTAAAAGAGTCTTCGCAACATCGAAGCACTCTATGACACTTTCTTTTAAAAGCTGGAAATCTCTGTGATATCCGGATATCAAATTTGAGGATGTAATGACGCTTTCCATCATTCTCGATACGATCCTGTTGTGATACCCTCTAACGAGCTCGAGAGGATCCGGGTTCAATTTCTGTGGCATTATTGAACTTCCAGTGCAGAGCTCTTTTGGGAGATCCATATATCCCACTTCAGGAAGTGAGAAGAATATGATATCGCTTGAAACTCTGTTAAGGTCGTAACTTATCTGAGAAAGCACATGAAGGATCAAATAATCAAACTTTCCCCTGCTGTTTTGTGAATAAATAGGATTTTTCTGGATTCTGGAGAAAGCAAGTTCATTTGCAGTGTATTCCCTGTCTATCTCGATCGGGATACCATAACCAGCACCTGTGCCGAGAGGCGATTGGTCTATTATTTCATAGGCTGTTTTTAGGAGTTTCAAGTCATCTTCGAGGGAATCGTATAATGCCTCGCTCCACGTTTTAAAGTCCGTTGGCATTGCCTTTCGGGTGTGTGTAAAACCTGCAAATTGAACATGACCATACTTCGTTGAAAAATCCTCAATTGCTTTTTGAAGCAGTTTTATGAGTTGCACGATGTTTTCGAGTTCGTCTTTGTAAAAGAGTCTTAGAGCAGTTAAAACCTGATCGTTTCTTGATCTTGCAGTGTGTATTTTCTTTCCCGCTTCTCCTATTTTTTGTGTCAAAAAATTTTCTATGGCCGTATGGCAATCTTCATCTTCGGGTTTTATTACGAACTTTCCGTTGTTGACAAGAGCCAGAAGCTCTTCAAGGGCTTTTTTAATCTCTTTAAGTTCTTTCCGAGATAGGTATCCCATTTTGCAAAGCATTTCTGCATGGGCCATAGAGGCTTTTATATCGTATTTTATTAGCCTCATGTCCGTTTTGTAGTCGTTTCCAATTGTAAATGCTTCTATTATGGGATCAACTTCATATCCCTTTTCCCAGAGTTTTATAGACATTTCCAATCTCCTTTCTCCAGGCGAAGGGGTCTTTTCCTTTTAAAACAAGATTATGAGCTTTAAGCCTGAGAGCGTGTATGTTTATAAAGCCTTTAGAATCAATTGCATTGAACCCGCCTTCAACATCCATACTTGAAAGCGCCTGGTCGTAAAGGGAAGTGGGGGAATATCTTGAAACCGGTGTCACGTTTCCTTTGTATATTGAAACGACAACTTTTCCGTCCACCGCTTCCTGGGCTTTTTTAAATGCGGACAACAGGAAGTCTATCTCTGGAGAGAACCAGAACCCGTTGTAAATCAACTCGGAAAATTTTGGAGTCAACATATCTCTGAGATGAAGCACTTCTTTATCCATGGCTATACCTTCAAGATCTCTATGAGCGATCCAGAGGATAGTTGCACCCGGTGTTTCATACACGCCTCGGGATTTTATCCCTATGAACCTGTTTTCTATCATGTCAACCCTTCCAACTCCGTTTTTGGCACCTACTTCGTTCAGATACTCAAAAAGTTCCAATGGATCTGTTTTTTCAGTTCCATCATCGAGATTGACTACCTTTGTAGGTATTCCATTTTTGAAGAGTATCTCAAGAAGCGTTTCCTCATCCGGAGCGTCCTTTGGAGAGACTGTCCAATTGAAGATATGTTCTTCCGGTATGTACATTGGATCTTCAAGCTTTCCTGCCTCATGTGATATGTGCATCAGATTTTCATCTTCACTGTAAGGCTTTTCCTCACTCACCGTTATAGGTATTCCCATTTCTTTTGCGTAATTTATCAGGTCTGTTCTGCCTTTGAATTTTTCAAGAAACTCCGGATCCTTCCAGGGAGATATTATTTTCAAATGTGGATTCAATGCAGCGTAATTGAGCTCAAACCTAACCTGATCGTTCCCCTTGCCGGTGGCCCCGTGGGCGACGTATTGCGCGCCTTCTTTTTCGGCGATTTCGACCTGTTTCTTGGCTATTAAAGGTCTGGCAAGAGAAGTTCCAAGGAGGTATCTTCCTTCATAAATTGCATTTCCCATCAAAGCTGGAAAGATAAAATCTGTGACAAATTCTTTTCGTAAGTCTTCAACATACACTTTTTTAGCACCGGTTTTCAGGGCTTTTTCCTTGATTGCGTCGAAATCGTCCCTTTGCCCCACGTTTGCAACAAAAGCAATGACTTCGAAGCCTTTCTCTGAAAGCCATTTCAGGATTACAGAAGTATCCAGTCCGCCACTGTACGCAAGAATAACTTTTTCTTTTTTCATATGCAACACCTCCAATATTTTTAGGTTGTTTATGTTGAAGACTTAGAATGTATAAAAAAAAAACGGCCATATCAAAACGATATGGCCGTGTGGGCGTTCAAGCAACAAAAAGCTAAGCGCTCGAAATCACCCACCGGCGCTTTGGACGTCTACGAATGTTTAATACATTTACTATATTCAAATGTTTTTGAGATCTCAACGAATCATTCAACATTCAATATGTCCTCCAAAAAGTGTTATTTTTGGGATTTTACCAATTAAATTGGGTTTTGTCAATGGTCTTAAATCTGGTTTGTCATCCTGAACTTGATTCAGGATCTAATCATCAAAAAAGCCCAGATTCTGGATAGAAGATTTCCAGAATGACAGTGGCGGATTAAGATTCTGGATTAAACATCTCCAGAATGACAGGTATCCGTTGACTTCTAAAGAATGACAGCGTCTGAAGCTTTCAAGACGTAGTCAAGCACTTCAGTTCAGTAGCT
>NZ_JGCK01000007.1:0-58006 GCF_001639905.1 Kosmotoga sp. DU53
AGCCAACTCAGGAAGGTAACAAAGAACAGAGGTGTTTTTCCCAATGACATGGCTCTCATGAAACTGGCATATCTCGCCATTAACAATATAACTAGAAAATGGACCGTGAGAATAAATGAATGGGATAAAATCCTTGCCACTTTGATGATAGAATTTGATTGGGTGAAATCCTATGTCTGATCTTTTCCGGAGTTTGGGGTTTACACAAAATATGTGACACGCCCTTCGCCTCTGTATCCTTTTTGTCTCATCACCCTGCATAGTTTCTTTGTCGTCTTCCATTGTCGCAGGATTATGGCTCTCAATCTCCTTCTTATCCAACCCATGAGGCCTTTGAATACTCCCACCCAATCGATTATTTTGTAGTAATTGCTGAAGCCTCTCAGCAATTGGTTTAGCCGTTTTATTATCTCTCCAATCGGTGTACATTGGTTTCTCCGGGTGAGTGTTTTTACTTTCGCTTTGAACCTTTTTATTTTCTTTTCCTGGATTCGTATTTTGCCTTTTTGTATGGTAAATCCAAGGAATTCGATTCCATCATCTATCGTGGTTATTCTCGTCTTTTCTTTGTTGACCTTCAATTTCAGCTCTTTTTCCAGTATCCGGATAGCTATTTTTAGGTATTTTTCCGCGCTTTTGTAGCTCTTTGCGAAGATTAGTATGTCGTCTGCATATCTCACTATCCTTATTCCTCTGGCCATCATTTTCTGGTCAAATTTGTTCAGATAGATGTTGGCTAACAAGGGGCTTATTACTCCGCCCTGTGGACTTCCCATCTCACTGGGTTGGTATTGGTCCGTTATGACTCCACTTTTGAGGAAACTTCTTATTAATCTCAATATTTTGCCATCGCTTATTCTTTCCGCTACTGCGTCTATTATCTTTTCGTGGTCTAAGGTGTCAAAGCATTGGCTAAGGTCTAACTGGACCACGTATTTCATTTTGTATTTGCACGCGAAAGCATAGGCTTTTTCTACTGCTTGGTGTGGATTCCTTCCTTTCCTGTATCCATAACTTGAAGGATGAAATCCTTCCTCAAAGATTGGTTCCATTATTTCTTTCAGCGATTGTTGTACTATCCGATCCTCTACCGTTGGTATCCCGAGCATACGTGTCTTCCCATTTCCTTTCGGGATTTCCACCCTTTTTACCGGTGAAGGCCGGTATTCTCCTTTACGCAACTTTTCGCTGAGTTTCTTGATCCTTTCCAGAAGGTTTTCTCCATACTCCTGAACCGTTACTCCATCTATCCCGGGTGCTCCGTTGTTTCTTCGCACCTTGTGATATGCTTTGGCCAGGTTCGATTCCAGATAAACTTTGTCAATAAGACTGTAGTACTTCCTCATGTTACCTCCTGTATGGCCTTCCAGATAAGTCGCATATAACAGAATCGGTTTCTTCTTCCATCCAAAGATTGGATTCTTTACCCTCCCGGGAATCTTCCTATCTTTGCAATGGTTACTTACCTGCCCCGGTTATTTTCAACCGTCGTTAGCATTTCAGCCTCCGTTACGGGCTCCTGTTATACTCACTTCCCTTTGTGCCATTTTCTCAACCCTTCCCCCCTTCGCAAGTAACAGGCCCTTTCGGTTCCTGTTACCCCCATCGCTCAAGGCGATGGTCCCTTCTCCTTTCAGAGAGGTTCTACACTACTACGGGTTCGTCTGCCATCCTCCTCCGCTTTACCGGTCCTTGGGTTTCCCCTTGTTCCGGCTTACCCATTTCTGGGACGAGTGAGGACTTCCCCGGGTAAGACATACAGCTTTCATCCGAATCCTGCCATCCCAACCTGTAGAGTTGGAGCTTGGGCTTCCCCATGTAAGGCAAGGTTACCCTCTCTACCGGCCAACACTGGTTCACTTTCGTTCAGTTCCGGATTTTGCCTTAGGCTTCCTTCAGATTCACCGTTACCAGTGACACCCTTGCCCTCAGCTAATGCTTATTTCACTCCCCACATTCGGGACTTTCACCCTATAGTTGTATGTCATGCCGGGCACACCTTACCCACGCGCAGCGTGCTCACCAGCCGCATAGCGGCCCTCTCGGTTCTCGGACTCTCGGACTCTCGATTCTTACCAGGAGTTCGTGTCAACCGCTTGCGGTTCGTGTCGCTTTATTAACTGACAGCGTCCGCAAGCCTCAGCCTCGCAAGCGTCGCTCCACCAGTTGACAGCCTCTGCAAGCGTCTAATGTTTTCTGTCTGCGAAGCAGCTCTCTCGGACTCTCGGTCTTTTATCAAAACGCTCCGCCGCCTCCGCCGCCGGAGCCACCGCCGGCACCTCCAGCTCCACCGCTGGAAGAGCTTGAAGAACTTGCTTGAGCGGTGCTGGCAACGCTACCAAACTGTCTCGAGATATTGAACATGGCAGGATGGTACATGCATGACCTACCGCCTCTTTCCTGCCATACTTCGTATGGAATTATCCGTTCCATATTTTTCCTGACCTTATCGGCGATCCCGAGAGCGGCAGCATACACAAGGTATTCTTCCCACAGGGTTATGCTTTCCGGTGGATGTTCAGACAGGAGCGAATAATCTTCAAGGAATCTCTGGAATTTTTTCCATTTGAGATAATACTCTCTGCCTTGTCTGGTCCACCTTCCGAACACATCAATCGGGAGAAACAGAACACTGAAACCAAGAACCCAGAATCCACCGTAAACATATTTTGTCCATGAATTCATGAACAAAATTTCAGGATATTTTACGGAAACAACCAAGATCAAGAGGTTAATGCCAAGCAGAATAACTGCAAAAAGCTTGGCATATGTGTTTCCCGTAGTTACCATGTATCGTCTCTCTTTAACCTTGTTTTTTATCAGCTTTTTCCAGGCCTGGAATTGCTTCGTGAATGTTCTTGCTTTCGTCTGGGATTTTCTTAAATCGGATTTGACAGCATCGAAATCGAACACGTTATCATGAGAGTATCCTTTAAGAAAGGATAAGAAGAATTTCTCGCTATCCGTGAGTTCGCCACCTAATTTCAAAATCCTGATGCCTCTTATCTTTTCATTTTTTGGATCCGTTTCAAATGTTATAAATCCTTTCCTGTAAAGGTTAAGAAGCATCGCACCTATCCCGTCATTATCTGCACCGGTACAAAGGTTCTTTACTATCGCATTGACTTCTTCCGGGTTGTCTTTGAACGGCGGCTCGCGTTCATATTCAGCATTGTAAGAAATCTCTGGTTCCCTTCCAAAATAGAAGAATAAGAGGGACAGAATCACAAAAGCACCTATCCCCATAAGGAACGGGAATTGGAATTTCAGGAACTTTACCTTTGAAGAATATTCTTTTTCGATTTTCTCTATATCGCTATACATGAAATCACCCGGGGTTATAGCTGAAAGTGATAATCCTCTAAGATTCTCCTTCGGGAAAACAAACCTGACCTCCGCGAATGTTCTTGGAGGAAGTTTTTCGGCCTTGAAAATGTACTGTGTTCCTATTTTTTCGACTCTAAGGAATGGGTGCGTATAATACTCCATAATGGGGAAATACTCCGGAAACTCGAATATACCGATCAGACTTTTCACAGGGACATCCCAACCATCGCCCCATATTTTTCTGAAAAGCTGTGCTGTATCTTTGCCAACCTGGATTGCTCCACGAACGGTATAGGAAAGGTGGAGAGTCACCCTCTGACCACCCTCTGGCGGTTTAACTGGTTCTGATTGGTAAGGTACAAACCACACCTTTACGTCTATAGAGTTCTCGGTGCTGTTATTTTCAATATGCTGTATGGGTAATCCATCCGCCCAAACCTTCAGGTTGCTGTAATGAGTCCTAAAATCGTAAGGAATTTCGCGGTAAACCCCACGATACGGTTTAACAAGAAGATAGTCGATTTTCTCATGCACTACGATCGAACCATCTTCCTGGATTTTTTGCTCTATCGTTGCACCCTCTAATTTATAAATAGAGCCAATAGAGCTTCCATAGGTCAAGATTAAGAACAGAAAAACCCAGATTATCCCGCCAATTATTCCGCCCACAAGCGCTCGTTTAAGGCTTTGACTCATATTTCTCTCCCCTTCTAAAGATTTTTGCTATTTTATTCCTGTCTCTGGCCAAGCTGAGCGTCGATCATCATCAAACCCTGTTTAGAATCTCCGACCATTTTCAACTTTTTAACGATGGAGCTGAAGGATGTTTCTTCTTCAAGCTGTTCGGTCACGTACCATTGAAGGAAATCTGCCGTGAAGTAATCTTTTTCTTCTTCAGCGGTTTCCATTAATTTGAATATTCTTGAGGAAATATACTTTTCGTGTTCAAGGCCCTTTTCAAAAACATCCAGCAACGAATTGAATTCAACGTTTGGTTTATCGATACCGGGAACCTCTACATCCGCGTGCACCTGATCGA
This sequence comes from Kosmotoga sp. DU53, assembly GCF_001639905.1. Taxonomy (NCBI): domain Bacteria; kingdom Thermotogati; phylum Thermotogota; class Thermotogae; order Kosmotogales; family Kosmotogaceae; genus Kosmotoga; species Kosmotoga sp. DU53. The sequence continues at coordinate 4,367 of NZ_JGCK01000007.1, forward strand.
GGTAACGTATGAATTTCATGGCATGTTCGTGTTCTTCGGCAGCCTGCTTGAGCAACCACATTAACGCTCCTTTGTATCCTTTCCTTGAGCACCAGAGCGCCATAGACAGGTAAAGGAATTCAGATTCAAATTCAGCTTTAATCTGGTCATTGATCATCCTTACCATCTTTTCACTGATCATGTTTTGATCCCTCCAACACTTTGATTTGAATCACATGTATATTGTAGCATTCATACATATCAGTATGAAAATGGTTGTATAAGTGTTGAAAGAACTATAATATAGAATAGGAGGTGTCTTCGTTGGAAAAAAAAGCCGAGGTTATCATAATCGGTGCAGGCCCGGCCGGAAGTACCGCTGCAACTGTTCTGGCAAGAAGAAACTTCGACATTTTACTGATAGATAAGTGCCAATTCCCCCGTGACAAGGTCTGTGGAGGGGTGCTCACCGCCAAGTCTATGAAACTTCTGGAGAAGATTCATCCCGGGGTTGTATTCTCCCTTAATTTGAAACCAATTACAAAGGTTTCATTTGGGTATCCAGGTACTGAACGAAAAAACGAATCGATTACCTATATATACAAAAAACCGCTCTTCTATGTTGCGACAAGAAAAGAACTGGATAATGCGCTCATGGAAAACGCTCTGAGAAACGGCGCAAAGTATGAAAATGATGCTATTATCCGGATAGAAAGATTGGATGACGGATTTATCTGCCACGGTAGAAGCGGTAATACTTATAGTGCCCCATATGTTGTCATAGCCGCAGGTGTCTTTGGACACAATCTTCTTGAAAATACATCGAAAATCTCATATTCAATAGCGTACAAAGCACAGACGGCATCCGTACCAATCACCACCGCAACTATAAACTTTCACGACTTTGGTTATACGTGGATTCTACCGGGAAAAGGGTTTTTCAATGTAGGGATTGGCAGTTACGATAATTCCCTCACATACGCTGATGCGGAAAATATTGTCAAGAAGCTCTTTAACTTCCCCATTGGTAAACTCAACGCAGCTCCATTACCAATGTTTGATAAAACTATCTCCGTAGATCTCAATAACATGGTTCCTGGATGCTTGTTCGTTGGAGATAGCGGCGGATTCGTGGATCCGTGGACCGGAGAAGGTATATCCTTTGCCATGGAAACAGGTTTTTGCTCGGCTAAAGCGATCATTGAAAAAGGCGGAGACCGATTGAAGGTTAATGACGACTTCCTTGGCAGAATACGGAGGATTGGAATCCACCTTCAAATAGCCGGAATCCTCAGGGAAAAACTTACTACAACTCTTCCGGAACGTTTTGATCTACTCTCCGACATCCGAATGGCAAAATTACTGTATGTGTATCTGAACGGATACCTCAAAGGAATAGATAGACTAATGATAAAAGGCTTCTTCTTTCAGGGAGTTAAGGGTATCGAGACCCGTTAAGTTCCTTTTAGATTTTTAACCGCTGTTTCGAGCTGTTCCAGAGCTTTTTTGAGTATGGAACGCGGGCAGGCGATGTTCATTCGTTGAAATCCTTTACCCTCTTCTCCAAAAGTAACTCCATCATTGAGGCCGAGCTTCGCTTTTTCAATAATAAACTTTCTGAGTTCTTCCTGATCCATTCCCAGGCCTCTGAAATCAAGCCAAACGAGGTAAGTCCCTTCAGGCTCTACAACCTTAATTTCCGGCAATCTTTCAGAGATGAATTTTTTGAGAAACTCTAAATTCCCTTTAAGGTATTTCAGAAGTTGCTCCAGCCATTCCTCTCCGTATCTGTACGCTGCTTCAGTAGCAACGATCCCGAAAACGTTTCCAAGATTGAGTTCAAGAGAAGAAAGCATATTGTTGTAGATCCTTCTTAAACGTTGATTGGAAATGATAACAGTTGAAGTTGTAAGCCCGGCGAGATTAAAGGTTTTACTTGGCGCTATATAGGTGATGGTTCGATCAGCAAGCTCCTGCGAAATTGATGCTATGGGAATATGTTTGTACCCGGGCATGATTATGTCAGAATGTATTTCGTCGGATAAAATTATCAGATCGTGTTTAATACAAAGCTCACCGAGTTTCAACAGCTCGCCTTCGGTCCAGACCCTGCCACCGGGATTGTGGGGATTACATAGTATCAACATCCTCGCCCGTTCATCTATCTTTGACTCCAGATCTTCGAAATTCATAAAGTATTTTCCGTTTTCGAGTTTCAACGGATTTTTCACGAGCTGCCTTCCGTTCTCACGGACAGTTGAATAGAAAGGATGGTAAACAGGCGTCTGTATGATAACCTTATCGCCCGGGTTCGTAAATGCCAATATCGCTATTACTATCCCGGGAACAACACCAGGTGAATGCAAAAGCCACTCTTTTTCTACTTTCCAGCTGTGTCTTTTTTCCAGCCAGTTCATTATGCTCTCGTAATAGCTATCGGGTCTCGCTGTATAACCGTAACACCCGTGCTGCGCGCGATTTTTAATGGCTTCTATTACTGGTTTTGGAGCCTCAAAATCCATATCTGCTACCCACATGGGAATCAAATCCCGGGTGCCAAAGGCCTCATCTAAATAATCCCATTTGTATGAGTTTGTCTCCCTGCGATCTATGAACTTATCAAAATCGTATTTTTCCATAATCCCACCTATTCATTCTTTGTTTTCATTGCAAATACATATGTAAGCAGAAATTCCAGAAACAGAATCAAAACCACAACCGGACCGGGTGGTAAGTCAAAAAGGTACGAAATACCAAGGCCAAAGATCATTGCAAAAACACTCAACAGAAGAGAAAAAAGTATCATACTCCTGTAGGTTTTTACAATGAGTTTGGCTGTTGCAGCCGGTGTAACTATAAAAGCCGTCACAAGAATTATACCAGCAATCTTGACCGAAGCCACGATACTTAGGGAAAGTCCTATTAAAATAGCGTAATGTATAAAGTTGACATTCACTCCACAATGCCTCGCCATAGTTTCATCATAGGAATAATAAAGAATCTCCCTTCTAAAAAAGACAGAAGAAAAGAACGGCAGCAACCGTGAACCCAAGCAGCAACCAGATATCATTCTTCCCTACAAGAAGGATATTCCCGAATAAATAGCCCATAACATCCGGGGTGTATCCCCTGACAAAGGAAAGAAGTATTACCCCTACCGCCATTGAAAGCGGGAGCAGCATACCTATCATGCTGTTTTCACTGATTTTTTCACGCCTGCTGAAATAGCTGATTGTGAGCGCGAAGATTATGGCCGTTACCATTGCCATGATCTCGCTACCCGCACCTATAAGGAAACCAAGTGCCAGACCGCCGAAGGCAGCGTGCGCGGCTCCATCACCGATAAACTCTATTTTTCTCAATACAACAACCGTTGAGAAAAGCGATGTCAGGACGCTTACCAGAATTCCAGCAATAAAGGCATTTCTTAAAAATTCATACGTCAGGATATCCTGTATTATGCTCATTTTTTATCGTGCTCCTTGTGATAATGTCTTTTGCCCCTGATCAATATATCGAAATCCATGGAGAATATTCGCCTGATCTCGTCTGGAGAAATATCAGCTGATTCCCTGTAGCAATGAAGTGTTTTATTTAAACACATTACCTTATCGCATGAATCGAAAACCATACCTATGTCGTGACTGACCATGAGAATACTGATTCCCTGTTTGTTCCTAAATTCTTCGAGCAATTCATAAAAGGAAGCCTTTCCCATTTCATCCACACCTGCTTCCGGTTCATCTAAAATAAGCAGATCCGGCTCCATAAGGAGGGCTCGCGCAAGCATCAAACGCTGGTGTTCGCCACCAGAAAGAACTCCTATCTTTCTATTCTCCAGATGTACAATACCAACAGCTTTAAGCGTTTTCTTGACCTGCTCCCAATCTTCCCTGGTGTATTTCTTGAAGAGCCCACGTTTGGGATACAATCCCATAGCTGCAACCTCTTTCACCGTTATGGGAAACTCACGGTCGATTTTCTCTTGCTGCGGTAGATATCCAATTCTACCGTTCACGGTGATCTCCCCTGTGTAACCTTCCAGATCCCCGACGATAGCTTTCACAAGTGTTGATTTACCGGCTCCGTTGGGGCCTATGATTCCAACAAAGGACCCCTGTTCCATTTCAAAAGAGATATTTCTGAGGATATAGTGGTCTCCCGTCTTGAAACTCAGATTTTCGACCTTCAATATGATTCTATCTTGCACCATGAATAACCCTCTCTATCTGGTTGAGATTCCAGCTCAATAACTCAATTATAGAGCCTTTGTCAAATCCCAGCGGATCGAGTTCTGATAACGGCAATCCGGTGGATTTTGCGATAATCTCCACCGGCTTTTTGTTTTGCTGATATTCTCCAAAGATCCCAAAAACTGTATTTTTTCTTGCAAAATTTATCAGAACCTTCAGCTCAGAGATAGACGGTTCATCACCGTGACCGCTGAAAATAGTCCTTTCCTCAATACCATAGCGGTTGAAAAAATACTCAAAACTCGGATGCGCAACTATCACCGCTTTGCCTGAAAAAGGCGCAAGCAAATCCGCCACTTTCCTGTGAAATTCCATCAGATCATCTATCAACAGGTTTGCACGTTCAGCAAAAAACTCTTTATTCGCTGGAGATATTTTTGATAAAGCTTTTACTATTCCAGGTACGATATACTCACTTAAAAGCACGGGATCAAGCCAAACATGGGGATTCACTGAGGTATGATCGGCTGTATCATGTTCAGTATTGATTGAAATTAGCATTCCCATTGGTACAAACTCTCCGGCATAGACCACGGGTTTCCCTCGTTTTTCAAGATCCTTTAATGTGTCTAAGAGAAAATTCTCCAATCCCAGCCCATTCGCGACCACTATATCAGCCTTAAACAGTTTTTTTACATCGCTCATCTTTGGCGAATATATGTGAGGATTCTGACCGGCAGGAATGAGGAGTTCAACGTTACCTTTATCCCCAACGATCTCTTTGACGATCAGATAATACGGATTTATCGTTGTTACAACGTTCAGTGAAAAGCCAAGACTCGCCATTATTATAATCCACGCTATAAAGACAGATAGCTTCTTCATGTCTCTCTCCCCCTTCCGGGATAGTTGTGCCTGCATTCGCTGCACAGCCCTATGAAATAAAACACATGGTCTGTTATCGTGCAATCGTGCTTTTTCTCAATCTGTGCCTGAATCCTGTCCGCAAAGCATTCGTTGAAGACCTCTATTTTTCTGCAGTTTTTACAGTATATAAAATGCAATGGATGATTTTTTTCCACAGGATAGAAAAAGCGGACATGGGAGTCGAAACTTATCGATTTTATCATCCCGTTGTCTTCAAGAAAGGAAAGCCCGCGGTAAACTGACGATAGATTCGGCTTTGTTTCAAGTTTCTGATAGATTTCTTCGGCGTTCAGTGGCACTTCAGATGTTTCGATGATCCTTAAGATCTCTTTTCTCAGCTCGGTTAAGCGTTTCAAAACAATCACCTCGCAAATGATTTGCGCAAATGATTTGCATATATATTTATACAACGTTCTCTTCCAGCTGTCAAGCATCAAAAAAAGAAGTGCCGGTTATCGGCTCTTCTTATCTTTCGAATATTGTAATTGATGTTCAGGAGATCAAACGTCCCTGCTTAATGCACTTCCGAACATCCTCGTTGCGATAGGGGCACATAGTGCTGAACCAGCCACTCCGACAAGGAGAAGAACTGAAGACATCACCACCGGAGATAATGTACCTTTCAGCACAAAACCAAGATAACCAAATCCACCCACGAAACCAAAGATTATGGGAATGGTCAGCGCAACATTGATGTTCTGCTTCATAGCTTTGCTCGGGTTGTCCCAGTCTAATACCGGTTTCTTCGAATCTATCATCGTCTGGAGAAGGTTCAAAAATAAAAGATTCACTGTGGAAATGAAGAAAATCGACAGACTCTGTATCAAGCTGAGCTCTAAAAACATATGCAGCGCTATTGACACAAAGATCGGAGCAATAATTGTAATCGTCATGATGTGGGTAAATTTAACAACGAAGATGGTCGTTGGGCTCACCGGCAGCGCTTTGAGTTCGATGAACAATCTTCCTTCCCGACTGAGAAGGGTAGGAGAAAGCGAGTTTATACCACCAGCAAGTACGGCAACTAAAACGCCGAGAGGCACTGCATAGGGTTTTATTAGTGGGATAAACCTCTTTATCTCTTCCATCTGTTCACCGTCGACAGATACGAAGATTAAAAGCAGTATCGGAAAGATCACCACATTTATGAACCCGTTGAAAGAAAAGGACGGAACCCTGAGGAAATATTTCCATTCCCTCGCCATCAATGCCGTGAATCGGCTCCTGGATTTTCCAAAAAGACGTTCAAGTTCATCTTTTCCAACTTTAGTCCTTTTAGCGTGAGTTTCCTGGAGTTCCATATAAGTGCTGTAGTAGAATTTCTTGCCCATGTACAAAAGCAGGAGGAACACAAACACATGTAACACCACAAATCCCAGAAACGCAATCAATCCTTCAAAACCACCAGCTGTCAGGCTCTTCACAACAAGGATTGCCGGCGGATAGATTCTTCCAACTTTGTTTATCAAACTTTCCGGATCGCTGAGAATCCTGGCAAGGGCTTCCGGGGAGAAGCCTCCTGAGAAACTCATTCTGTTGGTAATCGCAACGAAGAATAGAGAAGCTACGAGAAGAAGGCTCGCCAGGATAAAAATGAAGAAATCCCTGTATCTGTCGAATTTTATCACCCTGTACAGCGGCAGGATTATAACCGTCGCCAGCATTACGGGAAGTATCTGCGATAACAAAAAGATCACAGCGGCAAAAAACCAGTAAAGTAATCCCTGAGAGGTCTTTACTCCAAAATATATAAGCGGCGGCAACAGCAATACCAGCGAGATAAGCATCTGGTCGAGTATTATCACGCTGAATTTAGCCGTCATAACCTCTGACGGCTTCAAAGGCAGTGGCAAAAGCACCTTCATCTCTCTGGAAAAGAAAAGGTAATTCACGACGATAAACAAACCAAAAAAGAAACCAATAAAGGTCGTTGCTGTGAACGCCTGCATGAGAAACAGATTTTGAAGCCCCATGGCTGTCATCTGCTCAAATGAGGTTTTCATAATGATCGAATACAGCGGAACCATACCGACGATCATGGAGAAAATTGCGAAGGTTATGAGTATTGGTTCCCAGAGCCTTTCTTTCTTTTTGAAGTAAATAAACTTTTTATACGATATCCCGTAATGCGAGTTAATCAGCGTCGAGATAAGAGAAATCAGTCGCTTCCATTTCACTCTCGGTCACCTCTAAGAAAAGTTTTTCGAGGCTTTCTTCACCCCTGGCTTTTTTCAGTTCTTCAACCGTTCCTACGAACAAAAGTTTTCCCTTTCCGATAATCCCTATCCTGTCACAGACCTTTTCCGCTACTTCCATAACGTGTGTTGAAAAGAATACTGTTTTCCCTGAATCGGCGTGTTTTCTCATCATCTTCTTTAGGATGTACGCGGATTCAGGATCGAGACCTACGATGGGCTCGTCCAGTATCCAGAGATCAGGTGCGTGAAGAAGAGCAGCAATCAGGGTTAACTTCTGTTTCATTCCATGGGAGTACGAAGATACCGGATCTTTTATCGCATCCTTCAACTTAAAATCTGCGAGCAATCTCTCCAGGCGCTCTCGTCTAACATCAGACGGAACTCCAAAAACATCGGCTATGAAATTCAAATACTCGTAGCCTCTGAGTTTTTCCATAACAAGAGGCTCATCGGCGACGTACCCGATCCTTTGTTTTATCGCTTCCGGCTCTTTCGAAAGTTCTTTCCCAAAGACCTTTATCTGGCCACTCGTGGGCTTCAAAAGACCGACAATCATCTTTATGGTCGTGGTTTTCCCGGCGCCGTTGGGTCCAAGAAAACCAAATATCTCTCCCTTTTCAACCGAAAGCGAGAGGTTATCAACCGCTTTCACTCCACCGCTATACACCTTGGTAACATTCTTCAGTTCTATCATCGTTTCACCTTCTTCATTCTCCTCTAATTAGGAACTGAAAAAACTCCTCAAGGTTCGGAGCGGTTCCTTCCATCTCAGAGAGATTTTCCAGCTCTTCCCATTCTTCAGGGTCCTTTGAAAGGACGACGATTCTATTGGGTACCTTTCTTAAAGAGGAGAAATCTCTATTATCCAGTTTTTTCATGGCTTCTATTGGTAAATAAAAGATTCTAAACTGTTCTTTTAACCCGTCAAGAGCTCCAGAATAGCGTATCTTTCCTTTGTCGATTATATAGATCCTGTCAGATATTTTTTCGACTTTCGGAGATGATATGGGAGGTGTACAGGACGCTTTTTCCCTGGATGACCTTCTCCCTGATCATTTCGAGAACGTCATCTCTCATAATCGGGTCGAGTCCCCAGGTCGGTTCGTCGAGGATGTAAAGGTCTGCTTCCTGAGCCAGTGTGAAGCTCAGATATACCCCTGTCTTCATTCCGCTTGAAAAACCGGCGATTTTTTTATCCATGGGAAGCCTGAAGTGTTTTATCATCTCAAGGCTCTTTTTGCTGTCAAAATTCGGGAGAAATCTCTCACAGAATTTCATTGCTTTGGAAAGGGTCATATAACCGTAAAAACTCCTCTCTGCCGGTACGAATGAGATCCTATCCCTGACTTCGTCAATCGGTTTGCCAAAGACTTTTATCTCCCCTTCATAATTGATAAAACCAAGAATGGATTTGAGAGTGGTTGTTTTACCCGCACCGTTTGGCCCCAGCAAAGCGCAAACCTCGTGAGGCTCTATGTCGAGATCTATCCCTTTTACAGCTTCAACGCCATTTCTATAGGTCTTTTTCAGATTCCGGACGGTTATCACTTTCATTTCTTCTCGTTCCATATCTTACTAATCACCTCCACAATCTCGTCCAGAGAAAAGCCGGCTCTCCTGGACTTAGAAACAATCTCCCGAAAATCTTTTTTAAGGTCTTCAAGCATAAACTCTTTAATACCTTCCTTGTCCTTTATCACTATATAGCCTACTCCCTGATGTGCCATAACAATGCCTTCCATCTCAAGTTCCCTGTAGGCTCTTGCCACTGTATTTGGGTTCACCCTTATACTCGAAGCCATATCCCGAATTGAAGGCAATGTATCCCCTTCATTTAGCTTTCCCCGGAGAATGGCTTCCCTGATTCCTCTTTTAATCTGTTCGTATATAGGTGTTCTTGATCTTAGATCCACGTTAAACCACACTTTATATCACCACGTTTTAAAATTCCTTGGTTTTGAATATCCTGTAACTCTGAAAAGCAATAACCAGCGTTAAAACAGCAAGGGATAAAGTGTACCACCAATCTATCCCGGATCCGTTAATTATGTCCAGACCTAAGATGTACGGATAAGGATTGAGAAAGGCTATAGACTCAATCAAAGAAAGGAATGGCAGAGCTATGATAACAACAAGACCACCCACAACAGGCTTCACCTGGTCGTTGCTCAATACCGAAAAAAGAATAAAAAGGCTGTAGAAAAATGATACCCCAACTATTTCATGAACGAGTATGAGACCGGTGTTTCTAAATCCAATCTGGTAACCAGCGATTTTCATCGCGATAGGACCAGCAAGCGAGAAAATAACGATTATGGCAGTTATTACAAAATATCCCACGAAGAACTTCTTCCAGAAAACCTCTTCCCGTTTCCTTCGTGATAGCAGGAAGTAGATCGTCTTTTTGTCCACTTCTCTTGCGAACACTGGAAAGGCTATGATCAAAACAAATATCGGCAGGAATTGCCCAAGGTTTTTCCCGTGCCACTGGCTATTTATGTAGTACTCATCGTTTGTGAGCTTTTGGGCAATCGAAGGATCACCGATCATCTTCTGCAGAAACTCAGGCATCTCCTCAAGTTCATTGACCATCTGTTCCATCATGCTGGACGCATAGGGTCTCAAAGCAACCGTTGTGGTCAGCACAATCAGAGACAGTATAAATATAACTATCGCTCTTGTCTTATGTTCATTCCATTCTTTGTAGAACACGCACGTGCCTCCCTTCACCAAGATATTCGTTCACAACTAACAATCTACTGTACTATATCACATAGTACAGTTAACTGTCAAGCAAGTCATTTATCGAGGCTGCGTAAAGCTTAAAACCTTGAAGAAGCCGCAAAAAGAAAAAAAGAAGGGCGAAAGTTTCAAGGCCGGGAACTCTTTGATATAACGTTCGTTAATGAAAGAAGTTACGACTTACTATATCTAAGCAGGACTCTTTATTTTCCAACCATCAATATTGAATCCACCCATTTTTTCAAGCACGTGATTCGTTAGCATCTTGTATTCCTTCATCATTTCTGATTTATCTTTAATATTGATGGCATTCACATACATTTTCACAAATTCCTGGTCCGGGAAATTGCTCACGTGATATTTTTTCTTATCCTTTTCATCTGTAAGAAAACGCTTTATCTTATGAACTGGAATAGAATCAAATTGCAAAAAATTCGCATAAATTTCAAATAATTCTTTCAAGTGGACATAGAAAACAAAAAAGAATTCTTCCCCATTTGCCTCAAAAACTTCTTCCAGATTATCACACAAGTCCCAAATACCATATTTTGCCAATTCTATTTGAATTTTGTTTTGCTCAGGATATTTTTTGACAAGATACTCTCTCGCATCTTGGATCAATTTTTTCAATTCACCTGTTTTGTCAAAAAGCACCTTTCCGGTGCAAAGCATATGAGCGTTTACTCTACTTCTTTGTTTATAATCATCCTCTAAATATTCATAATGCTTCCTAATTGGATTGACAAAATATTCAATCAAAATTCCATCGATTATTTCATTTCCTCTTTCTCTCCAGGAGGTATCTGAATCCAAAAGAATGTGTAAATCAATATCAGAGTGTTTGCTCGGATTTCCTGTGATATAGCTACCACAGACGATTGCTCCTATTACTTCCTTTTTGTTTTCCCATTTTTTTAGAAATTTCTGCAAAGCAATTTCCCAATTTTTCATGTTATTAACTCCTCCTGTTTTCAAATATACCAAGTTATGCACCTCAAATTAAAATTAACAGTACGAAGGAAAAAAACAAAAAGCTCCCTTTCGGGAGCTCTGGCTCCAGCGGAGGGACTCGAACCCCCAACCATCCGGTTAACAGCCGGATGCTCTACCATTGAGCCACGCTGGAACGCAGTATTATTTTAACCCCTATCGGTCATTCTTTCAAGGGGGTACCGGGAATTTTGAGATAAAAATTATTCAGAACGTTTTCTAACATTTCTCGTCGCTATCAATGCAGTTCCCTTTCCATCAAGATCTTCAACGATCACGTCGCCTACTTTAACAGGCGCTTTTACTGCCACCCTCTTGATCTCCTTCATTTTATTTATAATGATGTCTTTGTTTATCGGCCTCGAAGTCTTCACTGACACAAGCTCAAGTTCACCGTCAACAACTTTTACGTTTGTTGTTAATACTCTTTTTGGGCTAACAAGCTCGTCTATCGCATACTGTTTGCCACGCGGACATCTGTTCCCTTCAATTTTGTACTCACCGTTTTTTTCAGATATAGAGATACGACAACCAAGAGGGCATAAAACGCAGGTTATATGTCCCTTCATTCAATCACCTCCACGGTAAGCTTCTCGTGATTCTTAATCGCGGCGAGTTTATTCTTGTTCACGACAATCTGGAGCATCTCACTTGGGACTCCGTATTTGAAAGAGGATTCAATCCCGAGTTCTTTTAAGACCACCGTACCCGACTCCATTGGTTTTTTCAACCTGAGATAAATCCTCAGATTTTCCTCAAGTGATATTTTCCCTGGCACAAGAACTCCTACGTTTTTACCCCTCACAACAGGAAACTGTTTGTGATTTTGACGCTTTTCTTGAGCGGTAAGTGCTGCGTGCCTTCCAGCTATCCAGCCCTCGGCCGCAACATAATCGACGAGATCGAAAACGGCTACGTTGTTTCCCGCAGCAAAGATCCCTGGCTTGGAGGTTTCACAGGTATTGGAAACGAGAAATCCCCTGTTTATACGGTCAACCAGCAACCTGTCGGAGAAATCTTCCACCTGCGGAAGCAAACCAGCAGAGAGAACCAGCGTATCCACGTTGTACCATTTCTCTGTGCCCGGGATTGGATTGAGGTTTTTGTCAACCTCCATCACCTCTACAGCCTCTAAACGCGGAAATCCTTTTACATACGTTACAGTCGCTGATAGATAGAGAGGAATTCCGAAATCTTCAAGGCACTGGACCACGTTTCTCGTGAGGCCTCCAGGATATGGAAGTCTTTCTACAACCCCTACCACTTCCATTCCTTCAAGAAAGAGCCTTCTTGCCATTATGAGCCCTATATCCCCTGAACCGAGAACGAGAGCCCTTTTTCCCGGAAGCCTGTTTTCCAGATTGACGAACCTCTGGGCTGTGCCGGCAGTAAAGATCCCTGCTGGCCTATCTCCGGGAACCATAAGAGAGCCAAAAGGACGTTCCCTCGCACCTGTAGATATCACAATCGCTTTCGACTTGACAATGAAAGCATCTTCCGGAGAAAGGATATATGCAATTTTGTTATCTAAATCCACTTCCCTCAAATAAGCTTGAGAAATGATATCAATACTTTTCTGACTCATTTCTTCTTCCAACCGTGCTGCGAATTCGGGTCCGGTCAGCTCTTCTTCGTAAAACTTCAAACCGAAGCCATTGTGAATACACTGGTTAAGAACCCCGCCGGTACGATCTTCACGTTCAATTAGAATCACCTTCGAACCCTCTCTCGCAGCTCCAATGGCCGCAGCCATCCCGGCCGCTCCACCGCCTATCACGAGTACATCTGTTTTGAGTTTCTTCATGGCCTCACCTTCTCTCTAACCAGCCAACTTTCATCCTCATTCTGCAGAACCTCCGATATATCGATATTCAACTCTCTCGCAAGTATTCTTGCAATCTTCCAGCCGCAAAAACCTCCCTGGCACCTTCCAAAGCCAGCACGGGTTCTGAATTTTATCCCATCTATCGTGGTTGCGCCATCACGAATCGCTTCGACAATTTCCTTTTCTGACACCTGATTACAATGACAAATGATCTTTCCAAGCAAAGGTTCTCTGGAAATCTCCTCGGCTAATTCATTGAAATCCTTTTCCTTGACCCTTGTCTTCTTTTCAGGGTATTTGATCACGGTTTTCCCGGTCAGTGCAAGTCCCATTTCTTCATGAATGATCTCTTCAACAACATATTTTGCAATCGCAGGAGCAGCTGTAAGACCTGGAGATCGGATAGCCCCAACCGTTATGAAGTTTCTGAGCTCTTCACTCCTTTGTATGAAAAAGTCCTTTTCTTTCGTTTCAGGGCGAAGACCGGCAAAGCTTTTTATCACCCATTCCCTTTTTGCAAGCCCGGGCATCAGCTGTTCTCCCGCTTCCATAACCTCTTTGATTCCATCAAGCGTTGTAGAAACATCCTCCGGCGAGAATCCCGGAAGATCCTCCGATGTTGGGCCTAAAAGCACTCCACCGTCCACAGTGGGAACGACAAGTTTTCCTTTCCCTTTCTCGTTTGGCAGGGGGAAAATAATCTTTTCAACGCGTGTCCCAACAATTTTATCTAAAAGAATGTACTGCCCTTTTCTCAAAAACACTTTCGGGGTTCTTGCTCCAAATAAATTGGCTACATGTTCATAATAGAGACCCGCGGCGTTTATAACTACATCTACCCTTATTGTTTTGCCCGAACTAAGTTTGAGGGTTTTTATAGAACCGTTGATGATCTCACCACCAACAACTCCGTCCCCTCTAATCAGAGTCGCTCCATTAAGGGCCGCTCCATCGGCAGCGTTAATCGCTATCTCCCACGGTTCAGTAACCCCGGCTGTTGGGCAATACAAGGCATATTTGTAATCTTCTGCTATCCCGGGTTGAATCTTCTCGATTTCGTTTCTATCAATTATTTGAAGCCCTTTTACGCCATTTTCTTCTCCCTTTTTCATGAGTTCTTTTAACTTTTCGATCTCTTCATTTGTATCTCTTGCCAGCACTATTGATCCTGTCCATTTAATCTCAAAACCAAGTTCATGGCTTAACGTTCTATACATTTGATTACCCAGCACACAGAAACGCGCTCTCAAACTCCCTGGCGGATCATCATAACCTCCATGAAGGATCGCGGAATTTGCTTTAGTTACGCCCTGACCGAAATCAGACTTCTTTTCGATTAACACAACATCCACATCGTATTTTGAAAGTTTCCAGGCTATTAAGCTGCCAATAACGCCACCACCAATTATCGCGAATCTCACTGTTTCACCTCCAAAAAGAAAAACCACGCCAATATTGGCGTGGTTTTCTCTCCTTCTCCACCACGGTAAAATTATTATATCATCTTTTACTACATGACTGCAAGAAAATGATATATTGCAGCTTCTATCAATATTTCAGTTCCATAAAAAACCTACAAAATGATGATTCCTCACATTTTTTTGAGCTTGATGTGGATTTTTCGAAAAAACACAATTATGTGCTTTTAGTGTCTTTATTCTCCCATAGTCTACTTATTTCGTCCTTTTGCTGATTTGCTCACTTTTGACTGAATATGGTATATTTCATACGAGGTGATGAAATGAATAAGTCAGAATCGCTCAAAATAATATCAGAAATAATCAGAAAAGAGGGCAATGTATCTATAAAAATGGTATCTGAAAAGTTGGGTGTTTCAGAATCCACAGCACGGAGATACATAAATGAATTAATCAAAATTTCTTCGCTTCCGTTAAAAAGAGTGCACGGAGGTGTCATTCTTGACACCGGAAAGGGATCCCTTGAACTCATGTTTGACACCAAATTATCTATGAACGCTGAAGAAAAGAAAAGAATCGCTCAAAAAGCTGTGAATTTTGTAGAAGATGGCGACAGCATAATCATCGACTCTGGTAGTACAGCATTTTACATGGCGAAATATCTCTCGAAAAAACGTGGGATAAAAGTTATATCGGTAGATATCAGGGTAACTGAAGAGTTGGCAAAAAATCCGGACATAGAAACCTATATAATCGGTGGAATTGTACGTCCAGGATACTACAGCATAGGAGGAGAACTTGCTGTTGAAACAATAAAGAACTTCTCCGTAGAAAAAGTTTTTTTGACAGTGGACGCGATTGATCTGGAAAACGGAATAACCAACTCTTCAATGTTTGAAGTTTACGTTAAAAGAGCACTTATCAACGCAGGAAAAACCGTTATACTTTTGGCCGACAGTTCAAAGATAGGGAAAAAAGCTTTTGTAAAGGTTGCACCAATAGAAAGCGTGGACATCATAATAACCACGCCTGGAATTGACGCCGACACTCTAAAGCAACTCGAAGACAAGGGTGTAAGGATCGTGATTGTGTGAGGAGGGAAAATATGGCTACTGTAAAGGAAATCTTTGGAAAAGAAAAAGTAATAATTGGTATGGTGCATTTTCCACCGCTTCCTGGTTCTCCGTTGTATGACGACAAAAAAGGGGTGGAATTCATCGTTGAAAGAATAAAAAGCGATCTTAAATCCCTTCAAAATGGCGGAATAGATGCGGTTATGTTTTGTAACGAGAACGACAGGCCATACAAACTGAAGGTGGATTCTGCCACAGTGGCTACCATGAGCAGAGCAATTGGAGAGGTTATGGATGAAATAAGGGTTCCTTTTGGCGTAGATGTTTTATGGGATCCGTTTGCCGCGATAGCCATAGCTAAAGCTGTTGGAGCTAAATTCATCAGGGAAATTATAACTGGAACTTACGTTTCAGATATGGGGCTCTGGAAAACGGAAGTTGGAGAATTTTACAGATATAGAAAATTACTCGATGCTAATGATATAGCGGTGTTTTTTAATATATCTGCTGAGTTTGCCTACAACCTTGACAGAAGACCTTTAGAAGAAATAGCAAAAAGTGTTGCTTTCTCCTCACTTGCTGATGTAATACTCGTCTCTGGCCCGATGACAGGTGAATCGCCTTCTCTGGATCACATAAAGAAGGTCAAAGACAAAGTAGGTGAAAAACCCGTCTTTGCCAATACTGGTGTAACCAAAGAAAACGTAAGAGAGATACTCAACATAGCTGATGGCGCCATAATTGGTACAAGCTTGAAAAAAGATGGAATCACATGGAATCCAGTAGATGAAAGCAGGGTAAGGGAGCTTATGGAGGTTGTTGAGGAGGTCAAAACTAGATGAAAGACCTTATCCTCGGAATAGATATTGGAACAACAGGAGTTAAGGCTCTTCTAATAAATGCGATGGGAGATATAGTTTTTGAAACGACAAAAAATTGCGATCTTCTTTCACCAAAACCCGGATTTGCTGAAGAGGACCCCAATGTTTGGTGGAATAATGTTAAAGAAATTCTCAGTGAAATATCTACCGAATTTGGGAGGAGAATAGCCTCTATAGGTGTTTCTGGAATGGTTCCTACTTTAATTCTCATAGATGAAAATGGGAAACCTTTATATAACTCAATCCAGCAAAATGACAGTAGAGCGATAGAAGAAATAGAATACTTCGAAAAGATGATAGACAAAGAAGTATACTTTTCCGTCACCGGAAATACAGTAAATCAGCAGGTAATATTCCCAAAGTTCTTATGGTTGAGAAAACATGTACCTGATAAAGTCAAACAAACAAGGTGGATAATGGGTTCATATAACTTCATAAATTTCAAACTTACAGGCATTCCCAACCTTGAAAAGAATTGGGCCCTGGAAAGTGGACTCTGGAAGATTGAAGATGGATGGTATAAGGATATATTAGACGCTTCCGAAATTCCTGAAAGTATCCTTCCAGAAGTGTATGAACCGTGGGATATAGTGGGTGGAACTACCAGAGAATTAGAAGAAGAAACAGGGATTCCCGAAGGCGTTCCTGTAACAGCAGGATCTGCAGATCATATAGCCTCCGCTCTTGCAGTTGGCATGAGCAGGAATGGTGACCTCCTCTTAAAATTCGGTGGAGCCGGAGATATATTGTTTGTCACGGAACAATTAAAACTGAGCAAGAAGCTTTTCATTGACTACCACGATATCCCCAACTGCTATGTTCTCAACGGCTGTATGGCATCAAGTGGAAGTATAGTGAAATGGTTTAAAAATGAGTTTGCTCCCGATGTGAGCTTTGATAAACTCACCGAAATGGCAAGAACCGCCGGAGTTGGAAGCGGAGGTATTGTCATGTTGCCATATTTCATTGGTGAGAAAACACCTATATTTGATGCAAAAGCCAGAGGAACCATGGTAGGTCTTTCCCTTTTCCACAACAAGGGCCACATGTTTAGATCAATACTTGAGGCGGTTGCATTTGGATTTAGGCATCACGTGGAGGTCATTGAAGAAATGGGTTTTGCCATCGAAAGAGTCTTTATGTCAAATGGAGGGGCTAAAAATGAGCTCTGGAGGCAGATAGTCGCAGATGTAGTGGGTTATGATGCCGTTTATATCACCAACCACCCGGGGTCATCGCTGGGAGCCGCTTTTATAGCTGGAAAAGCAACTGGGATGTTCGAAGATTGGGACGAGATAAACAAATTTCTAAAAACAAAAGAAAAGATATCATACGACCAAGATAATCACGAGGTTTATTCGAAATATTACGAGATATACAGAGATACATATACAAGTTTGAAGAGTGTTTTTGAAAAACTTTATGAAGTGTACCATGAAAAATCCGAATCTTAAAAAAGCCAGATGGGGGTATTACGATGAGCAACTGCAAAAGATTTGAGGGAATGACTGTTTTTATAACAGGAGCAGGTAAAGGAATAGGAAAGGCAATTTCAAAAGCATTTGCAAAAGAAGGTGCAAAACTTGCCCTGGCGGATATAAATAAAGAGGTTTTGAACGAAACATTAGGCGAAATAAAGCAATATTCTCCAGACTCAAGGGCATATGTTCTGGATGTCACCAATGAAACATTGGTCAAGAACGTTGTCGAAATAGTTCTGGAGGATTTCGGTACAATCGATATTCTCATCAACAATGCCGGTGTTTCTACTATGAACTGGTTCTGGGAACTTACTGAAGAAGAATGGGATTATAACATGAATGTGAATGCAAAAGGGGTATGGCTCGTTTCAAAACATGTTGCTCCACATATGATAAAGAAAAGAAAGGGCAAGATAGTAAATACCGCTTCTATGGCTTCGAAAATTGGAGCTCCTCTTCTCGCGCATTATTCTGCTTCCAAGTTCGCAGTTATTGGGTTCACACAGGCAATATCAAAAGAACTCGCACCTTACAACATAAATGTAAATGCTGTTTGCCCCGGATTTGTAAAGACAAGCATGCAAGATCGAGAAATCGTCTGGGAAGCAAAACTCAGGGGAATCGATGAACCAGAGAAGGTAAGGGAAGAGTACATAAAGCAAACCCCTCTTGGAAGACTATGTTATCCAGAAGATGTGGCAAAAGTCGTTCTCTTCCTGGCATCGGAAGACGCAGACTTTCTCACCGGCCAGGCAATAAATGTCACTGGGGGAGCATGTACACATTGATTCGCTCCCGTAAAATTTTCTGCGAACGAGGGGGGAGTTAAATGACAAGATCTGAAAAACGTTGGAACATAATAGCTCATGCCGTTTTGATAGTATTTTCAATATTAATCCTTTTTCCAATCATCTGGACGATTAGAACGAGTTTCGCCAGTGATGTAATCGCTTATGAAATCCCTCCAAAACTTATTTTCAAGCCTACTATTAAGAATTATATGGATATTTTTGTTGAAAATAACTTTTTGTTATACTTCAGAAACAGCTTTATTGTCTCCATAGTTTCTACTTTAATTTCCATACCTATAGCTTCATTGGCCGCATATGCTTTCGCAAGATACAATGTAGGAGGGAGTAAATTTAGAATGCTTATAATTCAAACTCAGATGTTGCCGCCTGTTGTATTAATCATTCCTCTTTTTGTTATCTTTATGAAATTAGGTTTGACAAACACACTGACGGGATTGATAATCTCTTACCTTGCCTTTAATTTACCATTTCTTATCTGGACATTAATAGGATTCTTCGAATCAATTCCTCGGTCAATAGAAGAAGCAGCGTTGATAGATGGAGCAAATAGATTTGTTGCTTTTGTCAGAGTGGTCTTTCCCATAGCCGCCCCTGGAATAATGGCAGCCGCAGTTTTCAGTTTTATATTGTGCTGGAACGAGTTTCTCTTCTCACTTGTTTTGTCTGGACCAGGTACCGCAACTATCCCCGTCAGGTTGGCTGCACTTCAAACTTCTAGAGGAGTGTTGATTGGAAAACTTTCAGCTGGAGTTGTAATTGCAATATTACCAATAGTCATATTAAGTCAGTTTATTCAAAAATACCTTGTAAGAGGATTAAGCTTTGGGGCCATAAAGTAACACCCTTTGACTTATAACCTTTCCATTGGAGGTGGGGAAATGAGGAAATTCTGGTTTGCACTTTTACTTTTGGTAATTTCTACGAGTCTTATGGCGACGACTCTGAATGTTCTCATGGAAGATGTTCCTGAAACCCATATCATTAAGAAATTGCTTCCTGAATTTGAAGCAAGCACCGGTATTAAAGTCAATTTTGAAATCGTTCAGTACGGTGATATGCACGCTAAACTTGTTCCTCAACTTTTAAGCCCAAATTGTCAGTACGATCTTTTACAGGTTGACAATTATTGGGCTGGAGAATTTAGCGCAGCTGGTTGGCTCGAACCGCTTGAAAAATATGTTGAAAGAGATGGGTTCGATATATCCGTCTATTTACCTTCGATGCTAAACATGGTAGGGTATTACAACGGAACTCTGTACATGATTCCTATGTATAACTATGCCATGGGCCTAATTTACAGGAAAGATGTACTGGAAGATCCAGAAATACAGAATATGTACAGACGGAAATATGGAAAAGAAATTGCCATTCCCAGATCTCTTGATGAATATGTAGAACTCTGCAAATTTATTCAAGAAAACACCAATCTATACGGTTCCGCAATGCAGGCACAGCGCGGTGATCCAATCGTTATGGAGTGGTCTAACTATCTCTTTTCATCAGGTGGAGACTATTACGATGAAAAGTGGCATTCGATAATTAATAATGAAAAAGGAATTAAAGCCACACAACTCTACATCGACCTTTTAAAACATGGTGCTCCTAAAGGCGCTCTCTCTTTTAACCTTGATGATGCATATAGGATAATGTCACAAGGAAAGGCCTTCAGTATGATTTCCTACAACTGGATGGTAGCCCAGCTTAATGATCCTGAAAAATCCAAAATCGCAGGAAAAGTTGCCCTTGAACCAATGCCAGGTGGTGTTGGACTCAATGGGGGATGGGGTTGGGCTATTCCTAGGAATGCTCCTGACAAGGAAGCTTCTTGGAAATTTATTAAATGGGTTGAATCATTCAAAGTAGCAAAACAAAGAGCTTTATTAGGAGGAGCTCCCACAAGATTTGATATATTCACCGACGAAGATGTTGTGAAAGCTTTCCCGTATTATCCAAAAATCATGTGGCTTGTTATGACTGCCAAACCTGTTCCCGAATTCCAATACTCTTCTCAAATGATCGAAATTACAGGAAGAGAACTTTCACTTGCTGCTACTGGAGAAAAGAGTATTTCAAAAGCACTCGACACAATTGCAAAAGAGCTTGATAAACTTTCCAAGCTTGCAAAACTCTGGAAAAAATAAGTGGGGTGAAGGGGCTAATGATCAGTAAATACATGAAGAACGAAAAACTAACAGGATGGATATTTGCGACCCCTTCTTTAATTGTTTTGGGGGCGGTTATAGCCGTCCCCCTTATTTACTCATTCATAGTGAGCTTTTCTGATTATACTTTTGTTAGTCCTTTCTTTAATTTTGTGGGATTCCAAAATTATCTTGCCGCTTTTCAAGATAGTTATTTTTGGAATTCTTTGAAGGTAACTCTAAAGTTCGTGGTACTTGTTGTATCAATGGAATTTGCTATCGGATTTATGATAGCACTGATGTTGAATAGAGAAATTAGATTAAAAAAGCTATATTATACAATTTTGACACTCCCAATGGTTATGAGTCCAGTTGCAGTAGGTTTGATATGGAAAATGTTATTACACCCAGATCTTGGAGTCATAAACTATTTTATAACTTCTCTCGGCTTGAAGCCTGTAAACTGGCTAGCTAATAGTACAAATGCCTTCTGGACATTAATCATGGTTGACATATGGCAACAGGTTTCTTTTATGATTCTCTTGCTTCTCGCTGGACTTGTTTCATTGCCAAAAGAACCTTACGAAGCTGCAACTATAGACGGAGCAAATGAAACACAAAAATTTCTTTATATAACTCTTCCTCTAATGAAACCAGTCATTGCAGCTGCGATCACTATTAGAATAATACTAGCATTTAGAACATATGACCTTGTTTATGTTCTTACAAAAGGAGGTCCAGGAGTCAAAACCGAGGTATTAAGTTACTTTATTTATCGAAAAACCTTCATGGGACTAAATTTATCTGAGGCTTCGGCTACTTCATATATTCTACTTTTAGTTGTCATGGTTATAGTAATATTAGCCTTTCGATTTATTCTTAAGAGTCAAAATATCGGTGAACAACAATAAACTCAAAGGTGTTTTATTCCAGCAGAGGTGTGTATTATGAATATAAAAACCATGATTAAGGCTGCAGAAGCAGCGGGTAAATTAGCATTAAAGTACTTCAGAAGTGATTTTCTAAAGTACGAAACAAAATCTTCCAGTGCTGATCTAGTTACCGAAATTGACATTGCTTCTCAGAATGAAATTTTAGATGTGCTAAGCAAAAATTGTCCTGGCATACCAATAATTACAGAAGAAAAGAACCCACAAACTTATCCTGAGAAGTATTTTCTTGTAGACCCTCTTGATGGAACCTTGAACTATTTTCATGGTATTCCTCTTTTCTGTGTTTCAATTGCTCTCGTAGACAAGGGGTATCCGGTTTTAGGAGTTGTTCATGTGCCAACATTTTCGGAAACATTCACCGCCGAAAAAAGTAAAGGAGCTTATTTGAATTCAAAACGCATTCAGGTATCAAATAAACTCAGATTAGAGGATGCACTATGTGTAACGGGTTGGCCATACAATAAAAAACTGCACAATTGGACACAAAACGCTGTTAGAAAGATGCTCGAAGTAACTCAAGAAGTAAGAATATTAGGCTCCGCTGCTTTAGAACTCTGTTATATTGCCGCAGGCAATCTTGATATATATTTTGAAATTGGGCTTTCGCCCTGGGACATCGCTGCTGGTTATTTGATAGCGTCAGAAGCTGGTGCAACTGTTTCTTCTATATCGGTAGATGGTTTTGAATTGAATCTTGGGGAAATACTTGCAACCTCACCTGCTATTTATGCTGATACATTAAAGATACTAAGGAAATCATCTGAATAATAAGCTGATTGATCTAGCGTTGTAGATATCTAATGCATTGAGAGAAGATATAGATCAATAAGGCTATGTGGTAAAATAACTTCAAGAAGGATTCGATAGTTGGGTCATATCATTTAGTAGATATGACCCTTTTCGTTTTTCTCATTTCTTCTAATTTTTGCTTACCCAATCACGTAACAAAGGAGGGATCACATGCTGAAGGGTATAATTGCTGCATTATGGGAAAGAACCATTCCACCTGAAAGGGTTCCTAACGATACCATATTTTTCTTGAATGGTGGGCTTCTGGAGCTTCCCGAAAGGGTGAAAAGATTTAAGGAAAGCGGGAAACGTATTTATGTTGATATAGACTTCATCTCGGGTTTAAACAGCGACCATGACAGCGTCCAATACCTTAAAGAAATAGGTGTTGACGGTGTGATCACCGCTAAGGTCAGAACCTATAAAATTGCTTTATCCCTGGGAATACCGGGTTTGTTGCGTTTCTTCGCCCTGGATTCACGCGCAGTAGATAGAGGCCTGGAGCAGATACTCCACAACGATGTTAGAGCTGTTGAGATACTGCCCGGGCTGGCAGCCTGCAAGGTATCAAAAAAGCTCAGGGGATTGCTTCCAAATGTCAATATAGTTGCAGCGGGACTGATCGATAATGTTGAAGAATTGAAAATGATAAAACCCTATGTAGATGCTATTTCCACAAGCAATAAAGAACTATGGTATCAAAGCTGGTAATAAAAAAGGTCGGGAAAACTCCCGACCTTTTTTATTTGTTCCTTTTCTTCAGTCTAACTTCACCGGGTTCATCGGATCAGTTATGTCGAACAGGATGACCCCTTCTTCGGTAACAACTGCCAGCATTTTTTCACCGGCAACAAGTTGCTTAACTTTTGCAACATCCTTAATGGCTTTGACTATTTCAGGGTTGTACGGATCTTCAACATTGAGAACGACAAGATCACCATCAGCAATTGCGTACAGTGCGTTGCCTTTCAAAAGTAACCTGGTGACAGCATAGAAGCTATCGACTACCGTCTCTTTCATTATGTTGAGATCTACGTACTTCAGACCACCCTTTGCACCTGTTTCACCAACAAAGGCAACATCATCTTTCAGTACAACAGCCTGCGCATTTCCGCCTTCTTCTCCTGCATATTTGTAATTACCATCTTCATCTCTCGTCAACTTGACAACACCTGAAAGGAAATCTGCCAGAACAATCTTCGAAGCATCTTCAGAGACATCGATGTCTGAAATAAACAACCCATTGTATATGACTTCAGACTGCCCAGGCAATCCCTGGTCGTCCAATGACACTTTGTAAACCTTAGCTCCAACAGCAGGATCTATATCGAGTATCCATAGAGCGTTATCGGCGTAAACCATGTCTATAGGATCTTTAAGGCCGAGTCCAAGCTCTTGTTTGAAAGCTGGCTGCGTAGTGCTGTAACCCAATTTCAGAGCGATAAGATCGCCGTTATTGTTTATAACGTAAACAAGGTCTCCGTTTATTATCGGTGCAACTTCGCTGTTCAGATCAAGGTCGGTTAACCTGCGTTCGTAAACCTCATCTATTCCTTCAGCAAAGATCTTTTCTACAAGGACTCCATTTTCGATATATACAACTTTGTCTCTTTCCGGAGCTGTCGTGAAGGTATATACTTCGCTATTGGAACTGCCACCTCTCGAATCAGTTGCTTTTACACGCCAGTAGTAGGTACTTCCAGCGTTAAGAATCTCTGTGAGCTTATAGCTGTCCTCTGAGGTGGTGGCAACAAATGTCAGAACGTCAGGATCTTCTCCAAGGTAAATGGTATTTACGATTTCATCACCATCGGGATCTTCTGATTTCCATTCAAACTCCGGTGACAGAGAAACCATTTCGCTTCCATTCTCCGGAACGCTCAATTGCACTCTTGGGGCGGCATTCCCGGTAACAAAGCTCCAGACATCTGAAACGGCTGAGTCTATTCCGTCGCTGGCTTCGACTTTCCAATAATAGACTTTATTTCCACTGTATTCAGTGAAACCGTAAGTTGTTTCTGTAGCCAGATCTATCTGTTGCATATTATCGACATCTGTTCCAATGTACAGAGTGTAGAACAACGTATCACCATCAGTATCGGTTCCTTCCCAGCTGAGCACTATTTCGCCTGTCAGATCTGTTGCATCGTTTTCTGGTGCAATCAACTCAACAGCCGGTGGGTTGTTCTTTGTTGTGAAGGTCCATTTAGGTGATTCAGTTGAATTTCCAAATTCATCCCGCGCTACAACGTGCCAGGTGTATTTTTTGTGGCTTTCAAGCGGTGTCGTTATCGTAGCAACAGGCGTGATCAGTCCTGTGTACAGGGGTTCAGCCTGGCCGTCAAGGTAAACATCGAAAACAAGCTTTGCGTTGTCCGGATCATACGCATTCCACATTAGAACAACGTCAGTGGTTTCCACATCTTCAGACCCATCCATAGGAGTCGGATTGGAGAATTCCACAGGATTGTCCTCAACAATGAAACTGCTCACTTTTCCGTAACGCGGTTCTTCATCTTCTATCTTGATTTTCCAGTAATATGTTCTGTTTCCTAGCAATGAATCAACAACTTCTTTAGAGAATATCTCAGGAAGGGTCAAAGATGTTTTGGATCCTACGAATTCACGGTCGATCATCTTTTCCTCACTGTCGTAAAGCACAAAAATGTAATTTACAGTCCCATCATCGCTGGTGTATTCCCATGAGAATGTGGCTGTAGCTGGATCAATTACGCTACCGTCTTCAGGTGACAGATACTCGAGGTTAGAATCAGCTGTTTCAATTCTCTCAGGCTGCTCTAACCAATTCTTTGCACCGTGAGCATCTGTAGCGACAATGTTGAGATAGTAAATACTATCAGGTGCCAGATTTTCGGCTACAAAGCTTGACAGATTGATACCGGTAGCCACCAACGTCTCAGGAACTTTGCTTGTGTCAAAATAAACCTCAACGAAGACATCTTCGCCTTCAGGATCGGTTGCTTCCCATGTGAATTCAAGAGGAGCAACTGCACCGTATTTCCAGAGGTCTCCAGGACCGGTTATCTCTATCACCGGTTTTTCGTTACCTGTGACGAAGCTGCGTTTTTCGCTTATTCCTTTCTTGCCGATCGGATCGCTTGCTACTACCCACCAGGTATAGGTTGTATCAGGTGTCAGCGGGAAGTCAAGCTCGACCTCTTCAACGTTAGCACCAAGATCTACAACCACGGGTTCTTCTTCGCCATCAGGGAGAAGGAACAGTTTGGCCGTGAATACAGGATCGTCCTGATCAAATACCGACCAGCTGAATTTTGATTTAATTGTTGAAACCGGAGCACCATCGAAAGGTTCTTTTAATTCAACCACCGGTGGTTCATCAAAGGTGGAGAATTCCCATACATCACTCGTGACTGTGGCAGCACCATCGGTTGCAGTTACTCTCCAGTAATAGGTGCTTCTGGGACTGAAAATGCCTTCCACTGTTATTGTTTTTTCTTCAAGGGTTGCAGAAGCTATCAAAGTTTCAAAAGTCGTGTCAGTCGCTATTTCGATTGTGTAGGTTAAGGCATCTCCGTCAGGATCATCGCAACTCCAGGCAAAGATTAGCCTATCGAAATTATCCAGATCGGTAGCACCTGGAGTGGGACTCTCAGCAATAGGTCTATTGGGTTCAGTGTTTTCTGTGAAGAACATGTGTTCTTCCGTTACAGTTGAAGCCTTCTTTGAATCAATTGCTTCAACCCTCCAGAAGTACTGTGAACGTGCCTGAACCTTTTCAAGCTTGAAGGTGCTGTCTGGTGTTTCGTACATTTCTTCTTCGCCTTCAGCTTGTCTGATGAACACATGATAAATCACATCATCGCCATCAGGATCGAAACAGTGCCATTCCAGAACAACGCTTCTTGGATCAATAAATGTCCCATCTTCAGGAGAAAGGATCTCAACAACAGGCGCTCTATTGCCAACAACAAACTTTCTTTCCACGCTGCCCTGGCCACCGTAAGTATCCCTGGCAACAACCTTCAGCGAATATGTGGAAGCACTGTCAAGTCCTGTAACAGCAATGAAATCATCCTCAAGATTTGTCGCCAGCGTGGTGTAAAGTTCTCCAACCTTCGCAATGTAAACATCGTATACAAGGCTATCACCGTCAGCATCTGTTCCAATCCAGCTAAACGTTGCGTCTCTGGAAACTTCCTGCATTTCTTCCGCTGGGTAGACAAAAGCAACTTCCGGTTCTGTATTTGACATTTCAAATGCCCACTCATCGCTCTTGATGGCCTTGCCATCATATGCACCTTCAGCGACCACATACCACTTATAGCTGGTATGGCCTTTCAGCTTTTCATCAAGTACGAACTTTATGGGACTGGAAAGCTCTTCGGGGTTTTTGACGACAGGGCCAAAAACCTTTTCTCCTTCGTCAGAAACGATGTGTATCTGGAATTTCACCGGCCAATAATAGCGGTTGTATTCGACTTTCCAGGTTAATTCAACAGGCTGTTCTCCAACAACGGAAGTATCGGCTGGACTTATCAGGGTTATACCCTTCAACCGCGGCGCCACTTCTGTTGTGAATGCATAGGTTCCGGAGATTCTTTCTCCACCGTAACCATCTTTTGCAATTACCTTCCAATAATATTTCTTGCCGAATTCGAGTTCTTCTATTGTGTAGCTTGTAGCAGATCCAACGTTCACTTTTTCGGGGTTTGTAAAACGTATGTCAGTATCAAACATCACCGTAAAAGTAAGATTATCTCCATCGGGATCTCCACCGGAAATCCATTTCAGGGTCAAACCACGTGCAGTAACGTTCGCCGAATTGTTGGCAGGAGCAACCAACTCGGGTTTATCTGGATCGCTATTCTTGAGTTTGAAAGTCCAAATTTCACTTTCATCATATTTTCCTTTTTCGTTGAATACTTTAACTTTCCACCAATATTGCTTATGGGGCTTAACATTGGCTTCATAACTGAATTTCACAATGTCCTTTGCTTCCCTTGACGGGACACCTTTAACACCTTCGGCAATCTTCCGAAGAGCGTCTTTGCTTTCACCCATCCAGATCTCTGCCGTAAGTGTTTCACTGGTTTTTTTATACATTACGTCCCAGCTTAACTCAATCGTCTTACTGTATTTCACTGTGTCATCGTTATTTCGTGGCACAGGTGATACAGCGTTGACGAGTATCTTCGGTGGTTCGGTACACGAAGACAGAGTGAAGATCATTCCAATTACCAGAATGGCGAGTAACACAAAGGATAGCGTTGGACTACTCAGACTCTTACTTTTCCTGGACATTCTTATCCCTCCTCAGACACGTATATTTATTTCATTTGCAGTGAATTTATCACTTCCATACCTTTGATCAGAACCAATTCCGTTTAATTTCATTACATGTCTAGATTCTATATTAAGATCTTTACCGATTTTTTGAACTATCAAATAACTCAATTGAGCTCTCTTTACAAAACTATTCGAAGATTTCCTATCCACCATTTCTACCACAGGTTGCCATGTGCCGGTATTGGCATAAAATTTCAGTTCACCATCCACCGGAATTCCTCTCAACGTATGTCTATGATTATGCCCCATAATCACCCCCTTTATATCTGTGGGAAGTACCTCAGGAACACCATTGCAGTAACCAACAAAATTAGTTTTCCTCATTACTTTCTTAAATCCTTTTTCAAAGGAGCAACCAAGAATTCGTCGAGCGCATCTATATAAATAATCGGTTTGCATAAATCGTCTGAAACTCATGATTACACGGATTATCCATTCTCCAAATTTCATACCGCCAAAACGATTGACAAAAATCGTCGTTAGATATCTCAATCTCGGATAGTTAGTCTTCAACCAGCTCTGCGCTTCAGGCGTCTTGAGCATTTCTATAAACGTCTTCGTCCAGAGTTCCAGAAGATCCGTATCGACGTCATAACGCTGCCTGATATGTTCAAACCATTGAAAGACATCCAGAGTAGGGTGCACAAATCGATAATCATTTATAAATGGCACCGGTGCATTCAATCTTTTCAACTTTTCTTCAAAATTTAGCACCATGTACCGCGCCATAAAGTTCCCAAAAGGAGCCAAAAGATTACCGTTATCGTCTTTTGAGAATCTTCCCACAATGTCAAATTGGTTTCCGTGAAGGGTGAAAAGCTGCATCTCTGCGTCATAATAGAAAGGCAAAATCCTTACATTTTTTTGACCACCCAGAGCTTCTATGAGGCTGTTTCGCAATTCCGGATTTTCGAGCAGATAATGATCGTGGTTCCCGACAACATACACAATTTTCCCATACTCGGAAAATCGCCTGAAAGCGTCAAAAACACGAGTATGACGACTTTCAATGTCAGATATGAGTCTGGATGTCAATGACCTCGAAAGAATCGGATAAGGCAACAACCCGAGAGATTTAACTTCATTTGAATTAACCAGCTCTAATCCGTCACCAACAATCACAAGCTCAGAACAACCTGAAATTACAAGTGATTCTATAAGGTCGGCGAGCTCGTTATCGTATTCAAAATCGGTTTCGAATGTTCCATCACCAATATGAAGATCCCCCAGATAAACCTTTGTTACCATACGTTGTGATTTTACCATACACCGTTAAATGCGACAATTCCTAACCGTTTTCATTTTACCTCAGTATCTTCAAATTTCCCAAAAATCATGCGACAATAATAGCGATGGGAGAGATGTCATGTTTTTTTATGTGATCGATTTTCTATTTTC
The DNA here is from genome assembly GCF_001639905.1 of Kosmotoga sp. DU53. Classification (NCBI taxonomy): domain Bacteria; kingdom Thermotogati; phylum Thermotogota; class Thermotogae; order Kosmotogales; family Kosmotogaceae; genus Kosmotoga; species Kosmotoga sp. DU53. Next base: position 33,495 of record NZ_JGCK01000007.1, read on the forward strand.
GATTCCCTTGATAACTAATAGTGTTGAGGATTTTTTACTGGCATTTCTAATCAGCGGATTCGTGTCTCTTTCAATGAGGGGGTATGAATCACAGATTATCCTTGATCCCAAAGAAAGAAAAATTTCTTTCTTTGGGTCATTGGTGATGGTAACGATTCTGTTTTTTGTTTTTACCGGATCTGATATAATCATTCTTTTGCCTGCGTTATTATCCGCACTATTCCGCTATACAATCCTCTTTCGGTTCAAAAGATTTTTCAAGCTCAGACCAATGACCGTTGATCCCGGAACAGTCGAAGAAGACTTTCAGGAGCTTGTCCACGTAAAAACTTATGATGGTTTTAAGAGATTTCTCGACTTTGTTTTTGGAGTAGTTTTTCTGATTCTTTTGACTCCAATCTTTCTCATAATAGCCGTACTAATCCTGATCACTTCCGGAAGACCCGTGTTCATAACACAGGATCGCATGGGAAGAAATGAGAAGGTATTCAAAATGCTCAAGTTCAGAACGTTCACGAACGGCGAACATCACAAGAGAATAACCAGGGTTGGCAAAATTTTGCGCCCACTGAGGCTCGATGAGCTCCCCCAGATTATCAACATCATTCTCGGCGAAATGAGCCTGGTTGGCCCCAGACCAGAACTCAAAGCCTTTCACGAGATGGGTAAAAAACACGTTCCAAACTATAAGCTTCGTTTACTGGTGAGACCCGGTCTCACCGGCTGGGCACAGATTAACTATAAATACACTACAACCCCTGAGGAATACATGATAAAAACCTCATACGATCTGTACTACGTTTTGAATCGCTCTCTGAGACTGGATATCCTGTGCTTGCTCAAAACTCCCTACGCTGTAATAAAATCTCTGGTGTCTAAAGATTTCTAGGCTGCTAATAAAAAAATCGGGGACATTTGATAAAGTGTCCCCGATTATCTATCTCCCGCTCACATTGAGCTCAATTTACTTCTTCAAGTTCTTTCTTTCGTTCCACAACGCTCTTTTTCCTGTCGAGATAGTGCGTGTGGAGAAGCTCATGGGATATGTGGCTAAGCGGGTGCTCAAGATATTCCTCGTAGATTTTCTTGATCGCCGGGTTTTCATGAGATTTTCTGATAGGCATGTTTTCATCAATTTCGTAAATAGCCTGCATTCTTCTCTCAAGATAATCTGGTCTGGTGGATTTGGGCTGTCCTCCACCACCAATGCAACCACCTGGACAGGCCATAATCTCCACAAAGTCATAGTAAACCTCACCAGATTTTATCTTATCCATGAGTTTGACAACATTTGCACCACCGTGGGCAACAGCAACTTTCAGAATCTTTCCATCAAGGTCAACCTCAGCCTCTTTGACTCCCTCAAATCCACGCACAAATTCAAAATCGAGCTTCGGCAGTTCTTTGCCGGTGTAAAGCTCATAAGCCGTTCTGAGAGCTGCTTCCATAACACCACCGGTAGCACCAAATATTACAGCGGCACCGGTAGATATGCCAAGAGGAGTATCGTATTCTTCTTCAGGAAGTGATTCATAAGGAATCTTTTTCATCTTTATCAATTTTCCTAATTCTCTAGTGGTTATAACAGCATCCACAGCAACATGCCCTCTAACCAGCAATGTTTCGCGCTCTGCTTCGTCTTTCTTGGCTGTACATGGCATTACGGAAACGACAAATATATCTTTTGGATCTTTGCCTATCTTTTTGGCGAAATAGGTTTTGATAAGAGCACCGAGCATCTCATGTGGAGACTTGGCTGTGGAAAGATTTTCTCTGAATTCAGGATAGAGTTTCTCCATCAGGTTAACCCAGCCGGGACAACAGGAAGTGAACATGGGGAACTTACCGCCTTCCTTTATCCTCTGAAGAAGTTCGGATCCCTCTTCCATAATCGTGAGGTCAGCAGCAAAGTCTGTATCGAAAACATAGTCAAATCCTAACTTTCTAAGGGCTGCAACCATCTTACCCGTGGAGATCGTTCCCGGTTCTTCACCGAATTCTTCACCGAGAGCTACACGAACAGCCGGAGCTGTCTGCACCACCAGAACTTTTTCATGCTTATACAGTTCTTCGGCTACACGTCTGAAATCCATTCTCTCCGTGATTGCTCCAACCGGACACACCGTTGCGCACTGGCCACAGTTGATACAATCCGTAGCAGCTATTGGAGCTCCAAGCGCTGGGACTGGTATAGAATGATATCCCCTTCCTGCCACAGAAAGAATAGAAAGTCCTTGCAATTCTTTACAGGCACGGCCACATCTTCCACAAAGAATACACTTGTTCATGTCCCTGAACAAAGAAGGGCTGGACGTGTCGTAGGGTATATTTCTGAGGTCCTTCGGGAACATATCCTTGATATCGTATCTGTAAATGAGATCCTGGAATTCACAGCGCCCGTTTGCATCACATGTCATACAATCATTGGGATGGCTGGAAAGCAGTAAAGCCAGATTGAACCTCACGGAGCGGTTCACGCGCTCCGTATTCGTTCTTATGACCATCCCATCAGTAACATAGGTAGCACACGCTGGAGAAAGGTTGCGTGCTCCTTCGATTTCAACCATACAAACCCTGCATGCTCCCACGATTGATAGCGCCGGATGATAACACAACGTTGGGATTTCGATACCAATTTCACGACATACTTCGAGGACTGTTCGATTTTCTTCAACCTGATATTGTTTTCCGTTGATTGTAACGGTAACTGGCACCCAGAAGCACCTCCATTCGGCAACGTAAACTCACAGTTATTGTGAATTTTCTATCAAGGTTATTCTACCATATCATTCTATGAAGTTACAATGTATAAAGTTAAAATTTTCTCCAAACTAAGAAGGGAGGTTCGGTAGAACCTCCCCCACAACTTCCTGTTATTACTTCACAATAATGTTAATTATTTTGTCCTGGACGTATATAACCTTTCGTATCTCTCCTTTATTGAGGTAGTGCGCAAGCCTTTCATCGCCTTTTATCTTCTCTATAACCTCATCTTCCGAAGCTTTCTGATGAATTTTTACTTTTCCACGCATCTTACCGTTTATCTGCACCGGAATCTCCACATCCGCCATAGAAAGGTACTTGTCATATCCTGTGGGCCATCCGGCATTCAATATAGTTCCTTTGCCGCCCTTCATTTCGTGTATTTCCTCACAAATGAAGGGTGCAAAAGGAGCAAGGAGTTTTGCCAGATCCACAACCAGCTGCCTTTCTATGCGTTCTTCTTTAACAGCCTCATTTATAAATTCCATAATGGCAGCGATAGCCGTATTGTACTTGATATTTTCAATCGAATACTCCACCTTTTTAATGGTCTCTGCCATCTTGATCTTTAGCTGGAGAGAACTTTCACCCTCGGGTTTGTTGGCAACCTCCCATACCCTGTTGAGGAAACGTTTGATGGCATCCATTCCGCTGTCCCTGAAGTCACCGCCTTCAAGGAAGCTTCCCATAAACATAAGGTAAGTTCTTAGCGCATCAACACCGTGGGTATCGAAATAGTCGTTTGGGTTGACGATGTTTCCCTTTGATTTGCTCATTTTCTCCCCATCTTTGATTATCAGACCGTGGCCCCTGAAGGATTTGAATGGCTCTTCAAAGTGGAGAATTCCGAGATCATGAAGTGCCATGGTAATGAATCGCGCGTACATTAGATGTAGGTTTGCATGTTCGTTACCTCCGATGTACATATCCACCGGAAGCCATTTTTTAGCCAGCTCAGGATCGAAAGGTCTATCCTGATCGTGTGGTGATATATACCTCAAGAAATACCATGCCGAGTCAAGGAAATTATCGCTGACATCTGTCTCTCTTTTAGCCGGACCACCACATTTAGGACAGGTGGTATTGACGAACTCCTCATTCCTCGCCAGAGGGGACTTTCCGGCTGCCATCCGGGATATAGTCGTCCGTTTCGGGAAGCAAAACAGGCAGATCCTCTTCAGGAACAGGAACGATACCACATTTATCACAGTATATTATTGGGATTGGTGGTCCCCAGTATCTCTGCCTTGAGACACACCAATCGTGAAGGTGATAGGTGACGGCCGATTCTATCTTCTCGTGCACACTGTCTATATTGGCGATAAAATCCTCGCTCTTCCAGCCTGTATATGGACCGCTGTTTATCATTATCCCCTTCTCAGTGTAGGGCAAATCCTCAGGATCACACTCGATAACCTGCTTGATTTCGAGCCCGTATTTTTTCGCAAAAGCGTAGTCCCTCTCATCATGTGCGGGAACAGCCATTACCGCACCGGTACCGTATTCCACAAGCACGTAGTCACCAACCCAGATAGGAATTCTTTCACCAGTGAGCGGGTGAATAGCATAACTTCCCGTGAACATACCAGTTTTAGGGCGCGTCTTGGACGTTCTGGTAGCGACGTCCATCTTCTTAACGCTCTCAAGGAATTCTTCAAACTGCGAAAATTTATCTTCTTTTATGAGTTTTTTAACCAACTTGTGTTCCGGAGCTAAAGTAAGGTAAGTAACACCATAGATCGTGTCTGGCCTCGTGGTGAATACCTCTATCTCAATATCGGAATTCTCAACCGGGAAACGGATCTTTGCCCCTTCAGATCTCCCAATCCAGCTACGCTGGATATTCTTTGTGGTTTCGGTCCAATCGAGTTTTTCCAGGTTTTCAAGGAGGCGGTCAGCGTATTTTGTGATCTTGAAGAACCACTGGCTCATCTCCCGCTTCGTTATTTCAGTGCTACAACGTTCACATTTTCCGTCTATAACCTGTTCGTCGGCGAGAACCGTCTTACACGAAGGGCACCAGTTGACCTCGGAGTTTTTCTTCTCTGCGAGCCCGGCTTTGTAGAGTTGAAGGAATATCCACTGGGTCCACTTGTAATATTCGGGTGAAGAGGTGTTGACTTCACTGCTCCAGTCATAGATATTCCCGATCTTTTTCAGCTGCTCATCCCTGAAGTATTTGATACTTTTGGGTGTGAGCTTTGCAGGGTGCTCGCCAACTTTTAGAGCGTAATTTTCACTGTGGATACCAAAAGCATCAAATCCTATTGGTTCAAAAACATCGTAGCCCTGAAGCTTTTTATAACGCCCGTAAACGTCTGAACCTATAAAAGAATACATATTCCCTATATGTAACCCGGAAGCCGAAGGATACGGAAACATCATGAGGTTGTAAAAGGGTTTTTTCGCGTTTTTCAAATCAACCTTGAAAGGCTCTTCTTCCTCATAATACTTTTGCCACTTCTTTTCTATCGACTTGAAATCGTACATACTTCGTACCCCTCCCTAAGCTGGTCAAATAATAGATTTCCGACCGAGAGCAGTTTTCAAAATTATAGCACAGCTCGCACTTTTTTCCACCACAGATACGACTACAATCCATTAAATCCTGTTGTTCACAATCGCTGTGAAGCTTCATCTTCTTCGTGTAACCTTTTCAAAAATCTGAGCTGGATTGCATATGAAACAAGGCAAAGAAGGGCTGTCATTACCCCAAGGCTCTTTAGATCAGGCCAAAGTTCAAGAAAGAGCCCTCCGATCAACGGGCCAAAGCCAAAGATGATGCCGACCATCGCTTCGTGTATCCCGCCCTGCTTTCCGTGATCATTTTCCTGCGAGCTGAGACCGTAAAAAATTGCGAAGGTGTAGGGAACTGCATAGGTAACACCCGCGAGAAAAGCAATCAGGAAAAACACCGCGGGAGATGGGGAAAGGAAAAAGCTCGCAGCGGTTACAGGAAAGACGGCCATCAAAAGGAATGAAAAACCGGGATTTCCAACCCAGAAACGGAATAGAGTCAAAAGAACGAAACTTAGGAACACTCCTATGTTTGCCCCCACAATAAAGAAGCCGACCTTTTCTAAAGGCAAATTGTAGAAACTCAAAATTTTTGGAAATAGAGCCAGAACTGCCGAATAGATAATTCCGGCTATAACAAAGGTAAGTCTATAAGTTTTCCTGTATAAACGGATTCGGGGAAAATCTATTTTCGCCCTTGTATTCAAAAGTTTTGGACTGTAAGGGCCAGGAAGGTGGTCCCCGTACTTTCTAAAGTGAGAGTAAATGAGAAAGGCAGCGAGAAAAGATAATACCATCCCATAAAGAAAAACAAGAAAGGATAAACGTTCTATCAGAAAAGGACCGAAAGCCATACCAAAAATGTTTCCGATGCTCCATGAGAGCGTAAAACGCATCGTTGTGGCAACAGGGCTAACGCCCTCGGATTTTTCGCGGCTTGAGATAAGACCCTCAATACATGGGAAAAATATTCCGAAGAACAGGTTCATAACGACAACGAATAAAAAGAGATGCCATACCTGAGACCATAGAAAACCAACGGGTAAAAATAATCCAAAGAGCACCATGCTTACAATCAGCAGCAGTTTGAAACCTATCTTATCACCAAGTCGACCGAAGGTAAGCGTTGAAAGAACGTAGACGATTGAACCGAGAAAATTCAAAAGGCCAATCGAAAAATAGGGGAGTTGCCAGGACGCGGCTACGGTATTGATGGATGAGGCCAACAAATAAAGAAGGACAGAAAAAAGTCCCGCAAATATATTGAATCTGTGTATGTATATTCCTCTGCCGTTTATTAACTCCAGCCTCCCTTTCCAAAGAAGATAAACTTAATAAAACCGGGAGGCCATGATGGCCTCCCGGCAAATCAGAAACAATTCTAATTATTCTCCAAAAATAAGGCGGTGAAGTTCAGCTTCTGCCCAGGCAAGACCTTCGTCTATGGTTCTCTTGTTGTTCATAACGTCACCGACCATCTGTCCGATGACACTTCTGACTTCATACCATTCTGCGATGTTAGGATCGGTCGTTCCCTTGGGAATCTGGTTGATTGGAACCATGGCTTCGGGGTGCTGTTTAACGTACTCTTTCCACTGAGCTGTTTCAAGAGCCGTCTTAACAGCGGGCATGTAACCGGTCTTGACTGACCAGTAAGCCTGAATTTCTGGGCTAATGAGGAATTTCATGAATTCCCAGGCAGCTTTTTTCTGTTCTTCACTTGCGGTGGAGAACATGATGAGGTCTGTTCCGGCAAAGGGTGGAGCTTGAGTCTTCCACAACGGAACAGGAGCCCATGCCCAACCGTGTTTACCGGTTGAAGCTCTTTCAACATAGGGTTTACTGGCGATGGTCTCGATGAACATCATGATTTTGCCGTCGCCGAAAACACCATCAAGATAACCACCCTGGGTGTAAGCAATCTTGTATGTGTGAACCATGTCGTACATGAACTGGAGAGCTTCCTTGGCTTCAGGGGAATTGATGGTTATTTCGATGCTACCATCGTCTTTAACTTCGATGATCTTTCCCTTGTTTGCCCTGAGGAATACAACGAAGTGGTCGATGGTTGTTCTGAAACCAAATCCAAACTGATCGATTTCTCCATCGCCGTCTTTGTCTTCTGTAAGCATCATAGCATCGAAGAAGAGGTCTTCAACGGTTTCAGGCGGACGGAGCCCGTAAGCCTCGAAGGCATCGGTGTTGTAGTAAAGAACATATGTACTCTTGTTGAACGGAAGGGCGTAAACTGTGTCTCCCCATGTGATCATCTTTTTGAAAGGTGCCCAGATAGCGTCCCACTGTTCTTCAGTAAGACCGTAATCTGGATTCTTTATGAAGCTATCGAGTTCCTGAACAACGCCTCTCGGGATGAGCTTGGCTGTCCAGTTTCCGTAAGCCTGAGAGAGAACCGGGAGATTTCCAGACTCAGCACTTGCGAGAAGTTTCTGAGACAATGCCCCGTAGTTACCAACGTAAATTGCTTTCACTTCGATATCGGGATGTGTTTCATTGAAGAGGTTAACGATTTCCTCGAGGGCTTTACCATGTCCACCGCCCATGGCATGCCAGAACTCGACTTCAATCTTCTCAGCCATGGCAAAAATGGACAATGCAAGTACCATGGTAATGACAAGAAGTAGCTTTTTCATACCCCTTACCTCCTTTGTTGAAGTGGCATTGCGCCAACTATTATAGCATTATTTCTTTTCCCCGCAAAATTTCCCTAACCTTGATTAAGAGCTCTTGAGGCGAACCAGTATTGTCTATCGCTATGTCTGAGTATACTTTATAATTTTCCAGCTCTTTCTGCGAATTAAGAATACTGATAGCGCGTTCGCGAGGTATCCCTCTGCTAGCGAGTCTCTTAATTGCAACCTCATCAGGGCAATCAACCCAGATGATCAGATCGCATAATTTGCCCAATCCGATCTGATGGATCAACGCTCCATCGATCAGTACGTATTTCTTCCTGGTTTTTGAAATGATCTTTTTCACTTTTTCTTTTATTAGTGGATGCACAATACTGTTGAGAAGCTTGAGTTTTCGAGAATCTTTGAAGACTATTTCACCGAGTTTTTTTCTATCGATCTTCTTTCTGCTGTTATCCAGTATCCCGGAACCGTACGTAAGTACAAGCTGGCTTTTGAGCTCCTTGAGAACCTCGTGGCCCAATCTGTCGAGATCTATCACCTTTGTTTCAGGACCGGAAAGAAGTGAAACAAGCAAAGACTTCCCGCAGCCGGCTTTTCCCGTAACGCCTATGATTTTCATCAGAGTACCTTCTGCCCCTTTTCTATGGCTTTTGAAACGGCCGCTGCTATTTCGCTGTTCGTTGAACCGATTGCCTCTTTCTCTTCCGGCGACAGAACGACAACATCGGCTTCCAGATCATCAAGGCTCTGGAGAACTTCTATGACCTTTTCTGGTTCCTGAGAAACTATTACATAGAAAGGTACTTCGTCTCCTTCTAAATGGTAGAATTCCTCAAGTTTATACTCTTTAAGGCATTCCACCAGATAATTAACCATATCGTTCATAATTCGAACCTCCACTTTTTCTCAGAAAACTTGCCGGCAAAGGCTTCGTACCCTTTTCTTCCCATGAGCGAATAGGTGATCTTTTTTCCAAGCTCGACGCCGGGCTGATCGTAAGGATTTATGTTGAGCATTGCCCCCATTACAGCGGTCAGAAGCTCATAATATATGATAAACTCTCCAACGCTGGATTCTGACAGTTCGTCGAATCTCAACGTGAGATTCGGTACACCGTTTTCAGTCAGTGCCATGGCCGTACCTTCCTGTTCTGAGTTGAGAAGCTCCGATAGACTTTTCCCACCAAGATACGACAGCGCTTCAATTTCAGAATGAAGCTCGGGAATCTGTAAATCCCCCGGGAATTTCTCAAGCTTTAAAAAGGTGACTATCTTATCCTTGGGCCCCTCGTTGTACAGCTGAATCTGTGAGTGCTGATCCACAGCACCAAGGGCCTTTACCGGAGTTTGACCGGTATTAACCACATTTCCATCCAGATCGTACTTCTTTCCCAACGATTCAGCCCACAGCTGCCTGTACCAGTCCGCAAGAAGGTAAAGCTGATTCGAGTAAGGCATCATAACAGAGATGCTTTTTCCATCTTTCAGATAAGAATAATGGAGAAGCGCGTTTACCAGAACAGGATTGGTATCGGCACTGCTCTCAGAATAACGTTTGACACCGTTACGAGCGCCTTCATAGAGCTTTCTTATATCTATTCCTTCAGCCATGGCAGAAAATAGCCCAACGGGTGTCAACACACTGAAACGTCCGCCAACATCCTGAGGGATAGTCAGTGTCCTTATGCCTTCTTCTTTCGCTATCTGCCGCAAGACTCCTTTCTCAGGATCGGTGGTGAAAATCAGGTGTTCGCTTATATCTAATCCTCGCTTTTCGAGTATTCCTCTCACCACGAGATAATTCGCCATGGCTTCAGCTGTCGTTCCGGATTTGGAAATAACGTTAAACAGCGTTCGGTCAAGATCGATCTGTTCAATAACGCTGCCAACAAAATGCGGATCAACATTATCAACGACAAATACCCTGAGATTTCCTTCTCTTTCTTCCTCGCTCAGAAGGTTCCAGTTCATGGGCTTCAAAGATGCATGAAGTGCAAGGTTACCGAGAGCCGAACCACCGATTCCCACAACAACAAGCGTATCAAAGTTTTTTACCCAATCCTTCAGGGCTTCAACCTCATCAAGATATTCATCGGTTTTGAGGATCCTCAGAAATCCCGGCTCTGATTCGATTACATCCAAAAGAGATCTTTTGGCGAATTCCCTGTTATTAAAAACCTCATCCTTTGAAAGACCTGTTCCTAGATTCTCTTTAAAGGCGAAGGAAAAATCAAACTTTAGCATATAGAACCTCACCTCAATAGGTTATGATGCTTCTCACTTCATAACCTGAAAGTTTCTTTCTTGGTTCAAGGAAGGAAAGTTCGACCAGAGATACTATTCCGCTGATGGTCCCCCCAACCTTTTCTACCATCTCTGCTATAGCTTTCATCGTTCCACCGGTTGCCAGAACGTCATCCACGATCAAAACCTTATCGCCTTCTTTTATTGCATCTGTATGCATCTCGAGGGTCGCCGTTCCATACTCGAGTGAATATTCCACAGATACGGTTTTGTAAGGGAGTTTTCCGGGTTTTCTTATAGGAACAAATCCTTTTTCAAGTTCAAGTGCCAGAGGTGCCGCAAAAATGAAACCACGGGCTTCCGGAGCAACGATGAGATTAAACTCAAAGTCTTTTACAAGTTCTTTCAAACTTGAAATACAAACTTTGAAAGCACCGGGGTCTTTTAACATCGGGGTGACATCTTTGAAAATAATTCCGGGTTTTGGAAAATCAGGAATGTCGCGTATAAAGTCTTTAAGATTCACACTATCTCCTCCCCTTAATTCTCTACCAACAAAGCTTATTTTAACACAAGGCAAAATCCATTTTTTATAGTTGCATGTTATAATCCAAGTGAAATAAATAACATAAATAATAACATAGCCCTATCGTATAAGAATTTACTCAAGGAGGTGCAGGGTTTGTCACACGTTGGTTGCGAGGATCATGAAAAATTATACACCCAATTGAATGAGTACATAGACCAGGTAAAAGAAGAACCGGGTGTGCTCATCAACGTTCTTCACAAAGCTCAGGAACTTTTTGGTTACCTCTCTGAAGAACTCCAACAGCATGTTGCTGATAAGTTAGGTGTGCCTCTCAGTCAGGTACATGGAGTCGTGACGTTCTACAACTTCTTCACCACCAAACCGAAGGGGAAACACCAGATCAAAATCTGCCTCGGAACCGCTTGTTACGTTAGAGGGGCCGATAGAATTCTCGAACGCTTCAAAGAAGAACTCGGGGTGGATTTAGATGAACCCACAAGTGACGGCCTTTTTTCCTTACACGGTGTAAGATGCCTCGGCGCCTGCAGTATGGCACCCGTTGTTCTCGTTGGGGAACGCGACTTTTATGGTAAAGTAACACCAGATGAGGTTTCAGCGATAATCAAAAAGTACAGGGGGGAGAAGTAATGGCAAAGATCAAGAGCCTCGAAGAACTTATGAAAATAAAGGAGAACGCACTGAAAGAATTGAAAATGAGGGACTCTGAAAAACGCGGAAAAATTATCGTGGCCATGGGTACCTGCGGAATCGCTGCTGGTGCCAAAGAAACACTGAAAGCCATCGTAGAAACTCTTAACGAAAAAGGAATAGATGATATAGCTGTTGTTCAGTCCGGCTGTTTCGGGCTCTGTGACGTCGAACCTACGATCGAAGTACATATGGAAAATTCTGAGCCTATCATCTACGGCCATGTAACCCCGGCACAGGCAAAGAGAATAATAGAACAGCACGTTATTGAAGGAAAAGTTGTAGGCGATCTCATAGTGAAGCGTGGAGAACTCTAAGAAGAGGTGATTTAAGTGCCCACAGTAGAAAACACGATCCTTATCTGTGCAGGTGGAGCCTGTATTTCGGCCGGTGAAAAAAGTGTCAAAGACGCTCTTCAGGATTTGTTGAAAGAATATGCTCTTGATTCTGTCGTTAAGATAATTGAGACAGGTTGTATGGGCGCCTGCGACCTTGGCCCGATAATTATTGTTTATCCCGAGGGTATTTTCTATCAGAAACTCACCCCGGAAAACGTTAGAAGGGTCGTCGAAGAGCACCTCCTGAAAGGCCGTATTGTTGAAGACATGCTCTATAAGGGCGAATTTGGCGAGGTTAAAGCAAAACCTCAGGAAGAGCTACCGTTCTTCACCAAGCAGGTTAAGATAGCAACGAGAAACCTCGGGGTCATCGATCCGCTCTCGATAGATGAATACATAGCCCGTGATGGTTATTTTGCTCTCCACAAAGCAATCAAAGAGATGACACCGGAAGAAGTAATATCTGAGGTCAAAAAAAGCGAGCTGCGCGGTCGCGGCGGCGCTGGATTTCCAACAGGCTTGAAATGGGAATTCGTTAGGAAGGCAAAGGGCGATATTAAATACGTCATCTGTAACGCAGATGAAGGAGACCCTGGAGCCTTTATGGACAGAGCTATTCTTGAAGGAGACCCACACAGCGTCGTTGAAGCCATGACGATAGCCGCTTACGCGGTGGGGGCTCAAAAAGGATTCATTTACGTAAGAGCTGAGTACCCTCTGGCTATCGAACGATTCTCTAAAGCCCTTGAAACTGCACGCGAATATGGTTTCCTGGGAAAGAACATACTTGGAACCGGGTTTAGCTTTGATATAGAAATCAGAATTGGTGCCGGTGCCTTTGTTTGTGGAGAAGAAACTGCACTTATAAACTCTATCGAAGGTAAACGCGGTGTTCCAAGGGTAAAACCTCCATATCCAGCGACTTACGGTCTCTGGGGCAAACCCACCCTTATAAACAACGTTGAAACTTATGCAAATATAGCCCCCATCATTTTGCACGGTGGCGACTGGTTTGCTCAGTATGGAGTCGAAGGCTCGAGAGGAACAAAGGTCTTCGCTCTGGCAGGTAAAATAAAGAACACCGGGCTTGTTGAAGTGCCCATGGGAATTACCCTCAGAGAACTTATATATGAAATAGGCGGCGGCGTTCCAGATGGTAAGAAACTGAAGGCAGTCCAGACTGGTGGCCCAAGCGGTGGGTGCATCCCCGAAGAACATCTCGATACTCCCATAACCTATGACAACTTGAAGAAACTTGGGACGATTATCGGTTCTGGCGGAATGATAGTTATGGATGAAGATGATTGTATGGTTGACGTCGCAAAATTCTTCCTTGAGTTCACCGTTGAAGAGTCCTGTGGCCAGTGTACCCCATGCCGCGACGGTACTAAAAAGATGCTTGAGATACTGGAGAAGATCACCGCTGGTGAAGGAACTGAAGAAGATTTAGAGGTTCTCAAAGAACTTGGAGAACACATAATGAAGACCTCTCTATGTGGGCTCGGACAAACAGCGCCACAGCCGGTGGTTTCAACGATGAGGTATTTCTGGGACGAATACATTGCCCATGTAAAAGAGAAGCGTTGTCCAGCCAAGCGCTGCAAGGAACTCACCAGAGTTGTCATAGATGAAGAGAAGTGTGTGGGATGTACCGCGTGTGCCCGCGTGTGCCCGGTGAACGGCATAATTGGGGATATAAGGAAACCCCACAGGATAGATCCAGAAATATGTACGCGATGCGGAAGCTGTATCGAGGTTTGTAGATTCGACGCTATAAAGAAGGTTTCTCCATAAATTCTCCTGCAAAACCCCACCGGGGTTTTGCAGTTTTTAGTTATTAATAGTGGGTGAAAGGAGGAGCATGAATGGCTGTTGAGGAAGTGAAAGAAACGGTCGCCAGTATATATGAAAAAGTAATGAGCGAAAGCCTTGAAAAGGGTGACATCCTGATAAATACGCTTCATGCCATTCAGGATTATTATGGAAATTACATACCATTGGAAGCTACCGAAGCTTTGAGAGACATTATGGGAATCCCTCTGTCAAAGATCTACGAGGTCCTCACCTTCTACACCATGTTCTCAACAGAGAAACGCGGTAAGTACATTATACGTGTTTGCAAGAGCCTTCCATGCCACGTAACCGGTGGAGAGAAGGTTGTAGAAGCACTGAAAGATACCCTTGGTATCGATTTCGGTAACACGACCGAAGACGGTTTGTTTACACTTGAAGAAAGCAGCTGTCTGGGGTTGTGCGGTGTGTCCCCGGTAATGATGATTAATGATGAAGCTTACGGAAACCTAACTCCCGATAAAGTAGAAAAAATCATCAATGAAATACGCGAAAAGGAAAGAAGTGATGCCAGATGAAACCGATTACTGTGCTGGTCTCGGTGGATTCAAACAGCGTTTTGCTCGGTGCGAGGCACTTCAAGAATCATCTTGTGGGTCTGGTGAAGAAATATAACCTGGACGGTATCGTTGAGGTGCTGGAAACAGGAAGCTTTGGGCGCTACGACGAAGGTGCTCTATTCCTGCTTCTACCAGACAACATCTTCTACAAAATAAACTCTGAAGCAGACGTGGAAAGATTTGTTGAAGAGCAGCTTTTGAAAGGCCGAAGGGTTGAAGATCTCATTGTAGAAGAGCTTGAAGGATCTGAAACCATCGAAGCCCGAACGATCACGAAGGAAGAGCGCATCGTTCTGAAACGTGCCGGCGAGATAAACCCGAAGAACATAGATGAATACATCGCTTTCGATGGTTATCAGGGTCTAGCAAAAGCCCTTCAAATGAGCCCTGAAGACGTTATAAAAGAAGTAAAGGAAAGCGGGCTCAGGGGACGTGGTGGAGCCGGATTCCCCGCAGGATTGAAATGGGAGTTCACATACAAGGTTGACGCTAAAGAGAAGTACGTCATATGTAACGCCGATGAAGGTGAACCTGGTACCTTTAAAGACAGATTGATAATGGAAGGTGACCCCCACTCTGTTATAGAAGGTATGGCCATCACCGCGTACGCTGTTGGCGCGAACAAGGGGTACATCTATATCAGAGGTGAATACTTTGAATCAGTCAACAATCTGAGAATTGCCATTTCCCAGGCCTACGATTACGGATTGCTGGGTGAAAACATATTGGGCACCAACTTCTCCTTTGACCTATCAGTTAGATTAGGTGCGGGTGCATACGTTTGTGGTGAAGAAACTGCCTTGATCGAGTCAATTGAAGGCCATGCTGGAAGGCCGAGATTGAAACCACCGTATCCACCGGTGAAAGGCCTGTACCAGAAACCAACCGTAGTCAACAACGTTGAAACCTTCGCGAACGTTCCGTGGATAGTCCTCAACGGCGCGGAATGGTTCCGTTCTATTGGAACGGAAAGTTCACCCGGTACCAAGGTGTACTCACTCTGTGGAAACCTCGTTAGAAGAGGAATCACGGAGGTACCTATGGGAACCACGGTCGCAGAACTGATCTACAAACATGGTGGCGGAATAGCCAACGGAAGAAACCTTAAGATGGTTCAAACTGGCGGCGCTGCTGGTACTTTCATAAAACCAGATGAAATAAACACGCCACTGGATTTCAATTCTTTTAGAGATTACGGTGTCGCACTTGGTTCAGGTGTTATTCTCGCTGTTGATGACACTCACTGTGCCGTTGACGTGGCTCTGAACCTGATGGAATTCTTCGCTCACGAATCCTGTGGCAAATGTTCACCTTGTCGTGAAGGTACAAAACTCATAGTCAATATTCTCAAAGAAATCAGCAAAGGTCGCGGAACAAAAGAAATGATTGGCCAGCTTTATGACATAGCTGAAACGATGCAGAATTCGGCATTTTGTGGCCTTGGCCAATCCGTTCCGGTACCTCTCAGATCCCTGCTTGATCGTTTCAGGGATGAGATTGAAGCCCATATTGGCGCCGAAAGCTGTCCTGTGGGTGTTTGTAAGTTCGAAAAGAAAAAGAAGAAAAGAAAATAATCTTTCCGTACAACTATTTAACAAAAGAGGTCGGGCTTCCCGGCCTCTTATTTTGATATAATACGAGAAGTATGTCTGGAGAAAAAAAGTACGATTTACCTGTTTTTTTACTGATTTTATCCATAATTGTGGGACTTGCCGCAATTATATGGTATATGCCTACTAACCCAAGGATCCTTACCGGAAAACAAACCGAAAAGATCCGGCGTCTTTCGGTTTTGTATAATGCTGGTCTGAATTCGGATTATGAGGCAATCCTATCCAATGAATCTTACGATTATGATGACAGCGTCCTCGAGGCATATCGCTACTTCTTCGGAATAAACCGGAAACCAATCGTGATGCTAGCAGGAATTAAAACAGTCGATAACAAAGGAAAGAAAATATTTTCGTCCAATCCCGTCATAGAATCGTACGTCAACAAAAACATGAGAAAGGTTATGCCAGAGCTTCGTAAAAGGATAGAAAGAGCTGTTCTTTCTTTGAACAGTTTTTCAAAATCCGATACGACATTCAAAAAAAGAATAGCACAGGAGATATATCACGCGATTATGGACTTCTCCAGCGCAAAGGTTCCGTTAACGATCAATAACGAAACCATAGATCTTGACCTTTCAAAAGTCGATCCGTATCTTGTGGCTTCCATAATGCTCGTAGAATCGATGATGAACCCATACGCAGTGGCTGAAGAGAGAAGCATTAAACAGGATTTCTCCGATACTATATACTCGCGAGGCTTGATGCAAATCTACGAAACAACCTTCTGGCAGCTCAAGAGCTGGATAAACAATTCTGAACTCGATATGACCGTAGATGATCTGTGGTCGATAAGAAACAATATCTTCTTCGGAATGGTATACCTGGCATATGCCCAAACTCTGATCGAGAGGTAGATATTATGGTTGAGTGGCACACATCTAAAGTCGTTTATCAGATTTTCCCGGATAGATTCAATATTGGCGATGGAAAAACAGCCAAACAAAAGGAAAATGAAGGCCTCTATCCGCTTCCAGGCCAGAGAACGGTTGATTGGAAGGAAAAACCAAAAAGAACCGGTGACAGAACCCAGCAGCTTCTATTTTGGGGTGGAGACTTAAAAGGAATAACAGAAAAAATCGATTACATAAAGTCGCTTGGAGCCGAAATAATTTATCTCACTCCCATCTTCTATGCCCATACGAACCACAAATACGACACCATAGATTTTTTCAGGATAGACCCCGCCTTCGGAACACTCCAGGATTTCAAGGAACTCTGCGAAACCGCTCACCAGAATGATTTAAAAATAATCCTCGACGGTGTTTTCAACCATGT
Source organism: Kosmotoga sp. DU53 (assembly GCF_001639905.1). Lineage (NCBI taxonomy): Bacteria > Thermotogati > Thermotogota > Thermotogae > Kosmotogales > Kosmotogaceae > Kosmotoga > Kosmotoga sp. DU53. Next base: position 50,546 of record NZ_JGCK01000007.1, read on the forward strand.
GGGGTTTGCTTCAAAATGGTTCAACGGATTGAACCTGTTTCCTGAAAAAGGAGCCTACCAATCCCCGGATTCTCCATATCGGGATTATTTCTACTTTTCGGGAGATAAATATAGGAGCTGGGTAAACTCCGGTTCTCTGCCAGAACTCAACCTTGAAAACCCGGAACTCCAGGAGATCCTCTTTACCGGTGAAAACTCAGTGGTAAAGTACTGGCTAAAGCAGGGTGCAGATGGCTGGCGAATTGATTGTGCGCACGATATAGGAAATCTCAACCACATAATAGTTGAAGCAGCAAAAAGTGTTAAACCTGATGCACTCATAATTGGTGAGGTCTGGAATTATCCAAAGGGCTGGAACGAATTCGCAAGGCTCGATGGCATAATGAACTACCATTTCAGGTCCCTGGTGATAGATTTGCTGAAAGCGGACATGCCGGTTGAAACAGTAGCGAAAATAATGAAAGATACCGTTGAGGACTGCGGTATTGATTATCTCTCAAAGTGCTGGAATATGCTCTCCTCACACGATGTCCCGCGTTTGTCAAATCTTTTCGACAACGAAAGAGATATTCGACTCGCTATCGCTCTCCAATTCAGCTTTCCAGGAGTTCCAATGATCTACTACGGAGAAGAGCTTGAGATGATCGGCGGAGAGGATCCTGAAAACCGCGATGCGATGCGATGGGAAAATCTGAGCAACTCACCAAAACGGCTTAACTTCTACAAGAAATTGACTGAAATACGCAAGAAAAAAATTGCCCTACAAATAGGAAGCTTTGGCATTCTCCATACCTCGCAACCCGACAAGACAATCGTATTCAAACGCTCGACGGAAAGAATAGACGATCTGCTACTGATAGCTTTTAATCTTTCCTTTGAAAAGGTTCAATTCAAAACCTACATAAATGAAAGCACTTTAATGACGGGAACTCTTTTCAGGGATCTGTTCACCGGCGAAACGTTCCGAACGGACGTGTCGAACATCACCCTCCAGGTTGAACCACGATCCTTCAGAATTCTTGAGCCCATTATCGAAAGAGTTCCGGACAGGTACACACCATATAAGAGGGTGTAGCACTGTGAATAAAAGAGTTACCGCAACACTCCTGCTGGCAACCACTGCCATCATCTGGGGAGAATCATATCTTTTTACAAAGGTGGCTGTAGAAAGCATGCCACCAATGACCCTTGCGCTCTTCAGGTTTATCGTGGCTGTGGCTGTTTTTATTCCGGTACAAATCAAAAAAGGCGTGTGCCCGAAAAGAACAACCAAGCAACACTTCAATATCGCGATGGCCGGGTTTTTCGGGGTTACCCTTTATTTTCTTTTCGAAAACTACGGGTTGCGCCTTACAAGCGCTTCAGACGCTTCTCTGCTGGTCTCATCTGCTCCGATTCTAACGATGATCCTGTATGACATCCTACACAGAAAATTCGATGGTCTCGAATATTTAGGGAGTACCATTGCTTTTATAGGAATATCCATAGTGATTTATGGCGGGCAATTCTCTGAGGGTTCAAGCGTGCTGGGAAATTTCCTTTCATTTCTCGCAGCGCTTTCATGGGCAGGTTATACGTACTTTTTCGATAAAGTGAAAGACTCCTCCATAGCTACGATCGTACAGCTGATGGTGTGGGGTATAGTTTTCATCACGCCCTTCAGCATTATAGAGGTCTTCTTTTTGAAAGATCCGGTGATTTTTTCAGTAGAAGCTGTTTCAGGAATGCTGTATCTGGGAATACTGGCATCCGCCCTTGGATACCTGATGTGGGGAAAGGGAATACATCTTTGGGGAGGAAAAGCGGCCACCCTCTGGGTGTACACAATCCCCGTTTTCACCATCTTAGGCGACATCATATTCTTGAAACATCGCCCTTCGCTTTTCTTCTACGTTGGCGCATTACTGGTAGGAATGGGAATGTCTATCGCTATATGGCGTCAAAGGAAACACCTTCAAGTTCAAGAAGAAAACGCTTCCACTCAAGGCCTGCACTGAACCCCCCGATACCTCTCACTGAAACAACTCTATGGCACGGAATGACAATGGGCAGCGGATTGCGCTTCATAACCTGTCCAACAGCCCTGGCAGCCCCCGGGCTTCCTGCCGCTTTTGCAACCTCACCGTAGGTGACAACTCTTCCAAAAGGAATCTCCTTAACGTACAAAAGAACCTTCTTTTTAAACCCGGCATAAGGCAAATACAGTGGAAAGTCAAAGGTTTTTCTGCACCCTTCGAGGTATTCCTGGATTTGCGTGGTAAAAGGCGGCAGAGGCTTTGGAGCCAGTTTGCTGTCAAACACAAGCTCTATCCTCGAAAGCATTCCAGAATCAGCATGCAAAAGAATAGCACCTATCTCCGTGGTTACAACTCCAATCTCCGTGGCCATCACCTCTAAAAAATCAACCTATAACGGACTCGATAGTCCCGAGTTTAACGGGTATAACTCTGGAAATTCCGTCCGTCATCGTGATACCGTGAAGAACATATGCAACTTCCATCACAATCTTGTTGTGGGTTATTACAAGAAACTGCGTGTCCTCGCCATGCCTTCTCAGCATATTCTTGAATCGCTCGGCGTTGAAATCATCCAGTGGAGCATCCACCTCATCCAGAACATAGAAAGGACTGGGTTTGATGCTCAAAAGCGCGAACACCAGGGCTATTCCTACCAGGGCCTTTTCCCCACCGGAAAAGAGCTGAAGCTTCTGGAATTTTCTACCTGGCCGTCTGACAGAGATCTCAAGCCCTGATTCCAGCAAATCCTCGCCCGGGATTATACGGATCTCGCCTTCACCGCCGTCAAAAATCTCCGATATATATTTTCCAAAATTCTCGTTAACCTTTTCATATGTGCTTTTGAAACGATTTCTCGCTTCTTCGTCGATCTTTTCTATCAGTTTAATTAGCTTCTGGCGTGCCTCTTCCAGATCTTCCTTCTGAACCATCAATTCCTGATACTCAGCGTCAACCAGCTTGTATTCTTCGATGGCGTCGAGGTCAACACTACCGAGGAATTTAAGCTTGTTTTCCAGCTCCTCGAGTTCCATCCGGGTCTTTTCCAGCTCTTCATCGCTCAGCACCGGTATCTCGCCTTCAACCTCTCCAAGTTCTTTTTCCAGCTGCTCTAGCCGCATCTTCGATTCCTGGATTAAAAGGTCAAACTGATGAAGCTTCTCTCTCTTCTGTTCTCTCTCACTCTTGAGGGCTTCGATCTCACTCTCAAGCTCCTGCAGGGCATTGAGACGTTCTTCCTTTCCCTGCCTTTGATCCCTGATGCTTGAAAAGAGCGCTTCTGTTTCCCGCTTGACCGATTGGAGCTCCCTATCCTGATCTGCAACCTGCTTCCTGAGCTTTTCCGCTTCATTCTCCAGCTCTTCGATCTCTCTCTCGAGTACAATTATCGCTTCGGAGTTCTCGCGTTTCTTCTGGCTTATAGCAGACAGCTCTTTCGTGTACTGTTCCTGCTTTTCGTACAATCCTGAAAGTTTCAACTTCCTGTCAACTATCTGGTTCTGGATCTCCTCAAGTTTCTTCTTTTCTTCTTTCAGTTCCTGAGAGAAGGTTTGAAGCTCTTTCTCGAATTCCTTTTTCTGCTGGTTGAGGATCTTGAATTCCTCTTCCAGTTCTTCCCTCTTATTCAGGCTATCGTTCAGTTTCTTCGTGTACTCTTCCTTGAGCTTATCGAGTTCGCCGATTTCGCTTTCAAGCTCATTAGCCGTCTTCAAAAGTTCGTGAATCATCCTGTTGATGGCTGCACCCTTTGAAATGATCCCGTTCAATTCCTCATTGAGAACCCTGATATATCCCCTGAGTTCCTGAATCTCGTCCTTGATCTTAACCGATTCACGTTGCATTCGTTCCATAGCTTTTTGCAGATCTTTCTCTTTCTGTTCAAGCTCCTGAATCCTGCGCTTTCTGGTAACGAGGTCCAGCCTGACATCGTTTCCGATGTATCCGCCGGTTATCGCTCCACCGGCCGAAAGAAGCTGTCCGTCCAAAGACACTATCCTCCCCTGGAACCCTAGGTTCTTACGAATATCTATAGCGTCATCCAGAGATTTCACCACAATAGCGCTACCAAAGAGATACTCGGGAACGATTTTGAACTCCTCTGCAACATCAACAACTTTAGCAGCATAACCGAGAAATCCCGGATGATTTTCAACCGCTTTGAATCTCTTGAAATTACCCTTCAGCATATCCAGGGGTAAAAGCGTTAACCTTCCGATTTTATGCTGCTTCAAAAAGGCAACAATTCTTTTCGCGGTTATTGAGCTCTCAACCACAATATCCTGCATTCTGGAACCCAGAAGGACACTGACAGCCGTCTCAAAAGTTTTGGGAATTTCGACAAGGTTGGCAACAACATCGATGAGTCCATCAAAATCGTCGCTCCTCGAGAAAATTTCTCGAACCGCTCTTGAAAAACCCTGATACTCCTGCTGCTGCCTTTCCAGGGTACTTCTTTCAATCTGGGATCGCCGGAGTTCCTCCATGGATTGGGCTATCTTTTCTTTGAGTTCCTCGAGTTGATTCTCGAGAGTGTCTCTTCTTTCCTTTGAGAGTGCTATGTTTTCCTCCAGCTCTTTTTGTTTCTCCGTACTCTCTTTTCCCTGAGCCGCCAGCTCCTCTATCTCTTTTTTCAGGTCTTCAAGACGCTCTCCCTTGGATTGAAGTTGAGAACCTATAAGATTCAACCTCTTCTGGGTGTCTTCTCTAACATTACTGAGCCTCTCCAGCTCGTTCTCTATCTTAGACATCCTCTTCACTACGGAATCAAGTTCTTCCTGCAGTTTCAGCCAGTCTTTCTCCTTTTCGCTGTACTTATGTACCATGGAATCTTTAATACTCTCAAGCTCTTTCAATTCCTTTTCTTCGTCTTCAATCTGCTGTTTCATCCCATCACTTATGAGTTTTAACTCATCTTTCCTCTTCTCAAGGTCTTCAACCTCTGCCTTCAACGTGTCTAATTTCGTGCTAACCTCTATTAGCTTACTTTCCTTATCGCTAAGTTTCTTTGAGTACATCTCCTTCAACTCAAGTAGATCGTTTTGCCTTTTCTTATACTCTTCAAGCAACCGGGTAAAACCCTCTATTTCTTTGTCCATCTCGGAGAATTCCTGTCTCAGGGTTGACCATTTTGATTCATGCTCTATGAGCTTTCTCTGCAATTCCTTGAGTTCGGCGCTTACCTTTTCGTGCCCCTCCATGTGCGTGTTCAGGATCTCCCTTTCTACTCGCACGGCGTTACCATAATAAAGGGTCCTTACCTCCTTGAGTCTTTCGGTATATTCAAGGTATTTTTCTGCCCTCTTCGCCTTGAGGTACAGAGACTTTCTTTGCTTTCCAAGTTCAAAAAGAATGTCCTCTATACGGTTTAGATTCGCTTCAGTTTCCGATAGCTTGGCGAGAGACTGTTTCTTCTTTTCCTTGTAGATCGCGGTTCCCGCTGCTTCTTCAATCAAAGCCCTCAATTCATATGGGGAAGCGGTAACGACCTTGTCCACCTGTCCCTGGCCCACTATTGAATATATATCCATACCGACACCGGTACCCTGAAAGATCTCTTTTATATCCCTCAGTCGCGACGGCTTGTCATTTATACTGTATTGAGACAATCCATCTCTCGTTATCTCACGGCCGATAGTGATCAAACCGCGTTCATCCTCAAAGGTGAGTTTGACAACAGCCGAGTTGGCAGGCGGATTCTTTTCGGAACCGGCGAAGATTACGTCTTCACGATTGTCCGCCCTTATGGTTTTCATCGACTGTTCACCAAAAACCCAGCGGATGGCATCGACGATGTTTGACTTCCCGCTGCCGTTGGGACCCACTATGGCCGTTATACCTTTACTTATATCTATCTTTGTCGGATAAGCGAAACTCTTAAAACCTTTTATGAATATAGAAACGAGTCTCATGACTGTACCCCCTAATTCGCCAGCAATATCCCGGAAACTTCAGAGCGAAAGAGCTCATCCAAAGACTCAACCAACACAGTTTTCATGAGTTCTCTTAGATTCAATTCCGGAGCACTGGCCCTTTCGAAAATCACTTCCATTCCTTCTTCTTTTGCTCTATTCAAAACACATTTTTTATGCCCGGTGAAAAACTGCTTCGTTCCTTCATCCACCTTAAGTATAATTTTATCACCCCGTCTTCTTTTTAAAACCCTCAGTATTTCCAGCGCCACCCGATTCTTAACCAATTCCCCCATCGCAGGATGGTACGGGCCGGCTACGACGTTGTTCACTTCATCACCGTAAAGACAGATACCTATCCTATTTATCTTCACACCACCCAGGCTAATAATCACGTACATTTTCCACAGTATATTTAACGCCTCTTCCAGCTCCTGAGGTTTGTACTTCCCTTCGTGATACATGCTTTCTAACGTGCTGTTCTTAAGGACAACGGTGGGATGAATACGACAGGTCGAAGCCTTCAACTTTACGACCTCTACCGCGGATCTGATATCCTTTTCCTCGCTATCCCCTGGCAAACCTGTCATAAGATGTATCCCGAAAGGAATTTTCGCCTCTTTCAGAAGTTCACAGGCAGTATATATATCCTTAACCTCGTGAGGGCGGTTGGCAAGCCTCAGGACCCCTTCATCAAAGGATTGAGCACCAATCTCGATGAGCGAGACCGGATAATCCGCTAGAATCTCCACCTTGCGTTGGGTTATCTCCTCGGGAGAGGTTGAAAAGCGAATCGCTTTAGCCTTCCCGGAATTTATTATCTCCATCGCTAAATCCAGATAATCATGCATGAGCCCTTCAGGCAAGCCTGTGAAAGTCCCACCGTAAAAAGCGAGCTCCACATTCTCCCTGTCTGCAAAATACGCGAGGTATCTATCTACCTCGTGAAAGATCTCATCTCTTGTCGGAACCCTTCTTAACCCTGTTGCTGAATATTCATTACAGAAAACACAGCGCCGCTTACATCCGGCATGAGGAAGAAAAATCGGTATGATGTTCATATTGATATTATACAATGAAAGGGGATAGAGAAGCGGGAATCAAGAAACGTTGTCGGTTGTTGGTTGTAGGTTGTGCGTAAACATATTTACCCCCTAAAAGGATTGGACAAAAGGAGAGCAACAGCATAGAATAAAGGAAAGAAAAAGGGGGTAAAAGGAATGAAAGGAAAAACACCGCGAAGATACAGTTCAGAATTCAAAATCAAGTTGGTTAAGGAGTATTTAGGAACAAACAAGAGTTACAGAGAATTAGGAGTCGAATATGATGTGGATGCTTCACTTATCATGAGTTGGGTAAAGCGCTACGAAAGATACAAAGAAAATGCATTCCAGCCTCCGAAAAGGAAGCCTTCATTCATAGCAGATGAAAGCAAGATACCCGCTTTTCTTAAAGAAGAGCTCGGCCTGGATAAGATAAAGGAACACAGTGATGATCCTGAAGAAATAAACGCCGAATTGGAAAGATTGAAATTGGAA